>NZ_JBNNHG010000023.1:0-8357 GCF_050268705.1 Stenotrophomonas sp. NPDC077659
CAGCGCGACCGCGTCAGCACCCAAGCCACGCACGAGTTGGTGGTGCCGAGGTCGATACCAATGATCTTGCCCATGGGGGAGACTCCTGAGGATGCTTGTTGGTGTCAGTCCGGCCGGTCGGCCGGTGGATGAATGGGATGTGGGGGAGGCTCGTGGAACATTCAAGCCATCCCCCGAACGCTGTGTTCAACCGTTCAAGGTTCGCCGGGCCGGTAGCGCCGGGCCATGCCCGGCGGCCGTGCGCCCGGAACACCGGGGTCAGTCGGCGGCCACCACTACCAGCGCCGGCCGCAGCAGGCGATCATTGAGTAGATAGCCCTTCTGGAAAACAGTCACCACGCTGCCCGGAGCGGCACCCGGCGTCGGCACCTGGCTGATCGCCTGGTGATGCTCCGGATTGAACGGCTGGCCGGTCGGGTCCAGCAGCACCAGGCCGTTGTCGGCGGCAACCTTCAGCAGCTGCCTGTAGGTCAGCTCCAGGCCCTCGCGCAGCGGATGGGCGTCGTCGCCGGCGGCCTTCAGGCCGGCATCCAGGCTGTCGAACACCGGCAGCAGCTCGCCCAGCAGCTTCTCGTTGGCGAACTTGCGGGCCTGCTCGATGTCCCGGGCCACGCGCTTGCGCTGGTTCTCCAGGTCGGCACGTTCACGCAGTGCATCGGCCTTGACCTGTTCAACTTCAGCGCGCAGGCGCTCCATCTCGTCGTTGACGTCGGCAGCAGCGGACGCTTCGGACGCACGCTGCTGGGATTCGATATCTGGCTGTTCTTGGTTCATGTCTGGGTCCCTGGCGGTCACTGCCCGCCTCCACCCACCCTAGTGTGGGCGGGATGCTGCGTTTCAAGCGTCGGCGCCCCCCGGACCGCGCCGCGGGGGCGAAAAGGCCGCCCCAAGCACGTCTGCGGTGGCCTGAACCAGAGGAATCATGCGGTCGTAAGCCATCCGCTTGGGCCCGATTACCCCCAGCACGCCCAGCACCTGGCCATTGGCGGTGTAGGGCGCGGTGACCAGCGAAACGCCCTGCAGCGGCATCATCCCGGTCTCCTCACCGATGAAGATGCGCACGCCCGGGGCCTGGATGGTCCGCTCCAGCAACTGCAGGATCTCGCGCTTGCTGGAGAACAGCTCGAACAGTTCACGCAGACGCTCCAGATCGGACAGGTCCTGCACGCCCATCAGCCGGGTCTGGCCGGCCACCAGCATGTCGTCAGCCGGTGGCTGCAGGGCCTGTCCGGCCAGCTCGATGCTGTGCGCCAGCAGCTGTTCCAGCTCGGAACGGGCGTCGCGCAGCTCCAGCAGCAGGCGGGTGCGGATCTCGACCAGCGGCAGGCCGGCGAAATGGGCATTGAGGTAGTTGGCCACCTGTTCCAGCTGGCCCGGCTCGAAATCCTGGCGGGTCTCGATGACCCGGTTCTGCACCTCGTTGTCGGCAAACACCAGGATCGCCAGCACCCGGCGCCCATCCAGCGACACGAAATCGATCTGGCGGAAGGCGAACTGCTCGCGCCGCGGCGCGCTGACCACGCCCACGAAATGGCTCATCGCCGACAGCAGCTCCGAGGCGCTGCCCAGCAGGGCCTGGGTACTGCCGCCGCCGGCCAGTTCCTGCCGCAGGCGGGCCAGTTCGCCCTCGCCCGGCGGCTGCATCTGCAGCAAGCTGTCGACGAACACCCGGTAGCCGTGCGCGGTCGGGATGCGCCCGGCCGAGGTATGCGGCGAGGCCAGCAGGCCCAGATCCTCCAGATCGCCCAGGATGTTGCGGATGGTGGCCGGGCTGACCTCCAGGCCCGCCACGCGTGCCAGCGTCTGCGAGCCGACCGGCTCGCCGTCCTGGATGTAACGCGCGATCAGCGTGCGCAGCAGATGGCGCGCACGCGGGGCAAGATGGTCAGCGGAACCGTGCATGGAATCAACCTGTGAGACACGGACACTAGATAATGGCGCTGCGTCGCCTTGGCAAGTCATTGGACCACCCCGCCGCGCGTGCTAGCGTTGCGCGGCTCAGACACCCCTGTACCCATGCTCAGACATCTTTCGATCAAGGATTTTGCCGTCGTCCGCGCCACCGAGCTGGAGTTCGGGCCGGGCATGACCGTCGTTTCAGGCGAGACCGGCGCCGGCAAGTCGCTGATGGTCGACGCGCTGGGCTTCCTGTCCGGCCTGCGCGCCGACAGCGGCGTGGTCCGCCATGGTGCCGCCCGCGCCGAACTGTCTGCCGAGTTCGCTCTGGACCAGCTGCAGGCCGCGCGCCAGTGGCTGGCCGAGAACGAGCTGGACGACGAGGACCAGTGCCAGCTGCGCCGGGTCATCCGTGCCGATGGTGGTTCGCGTTCGTGGATCAACGGCCGCCCGGTGACTCTGGCGCAGCTGGCCGAGCTTGCCGGCCGGCTGGTGGAAATCCATGGCCAGCATGAACAGCAGGCACTGCTGACACGCCCGTCGCAGCTGGCCCTGCTCGATGCCTATGCCCGCAACGAGAACGAGCGCCGCCAGGTACGCCGCGCCGCTGCGGCGTGGCAGACGCTGGTCGATGAATCGCTGGCGCTGTCGCAACAGGGCGACGTTTCCGACCGCATCGGCTTCCTTGAGCACCAGCTGCGTGAACTGGACCGCGAGGACCTGGAACCCGAGTCGATTGCCGCACTGGGTGCCAGCCACCGCCGCCAGGCCCATGCCAGCGCCCTGCTGGTTGCCTGCCAGGCGGCCAGCAACCAGCTCAACGGCGATGACGGCAGCTCGGCGCTGGACCTGCTGCAGCAGGTCCGCCACGAACTGTCGCGGCTGGTCGAGCACGACCCGCGCCTGGGCGAGGTGGACGGCCTGATCGAGAACGCCTCGATCCAGCTGCACGAGGCCCTGTCGCTGCTCGACCGCGTGCACGACGACCTCGATGCCGATCCGGAGCAGTTCGAGGAGAACGAGCGCCGCCTTGGCCGCCTGCACGATCTGGCCCGCAAGCACCGCGTGCCGATGGACGAGCTGGGCGCCCAGCGCGAACGCATGCATGCCGAAGTGGAACAGCTGCGGGGTGCCGACGAGCGCCTGCAGCGCCTGGCCGGCGAGATCGACAAGGCCGCTGCTGCCTGGCGCGAACAGGCCGAGGTGCTCAGTGCCAGCCGCCGCAAGGCCGCCGCCGAGCTGTCGGCTACCACCACCGGCATCATCACCGAGCTGGGCATGGGCGGCGGCCAGTTCCTGATCGAACTGGAACCGCAGGACAGCGGCAAGCCCGACCCGCAGGGTGCCGAGCGCGTGGAGTTCCTGGTGGCAGCCAACGCCGGCCAGCCGCCACGGGCGCTGCGCAAGGTCGCCTCTGGCGGTGAACTGTCGCGCATCTCGCTGGCCATCGAAGTGGCCGCGCTGGACCTCGACGCGGTGCCCACCATGGTGTTCGACGAAGTGGATTCAGGCATCGGCGGCGCGGTGGCCGACATCGTCGGCCAGAAGCTGCGGGCACTGGGCGAGAAGCGGCAGGTGCTGTGCGTGACCCACCTGCCGCAGGTGGCGTCCAAGGGCCATGCCCATTACCGGGTCAGCAAGGCCCCGGTGGAAGGCATGACCCAGAGTGCCGTGGAGAAGCTGGACACCAGGGCGCGCGAAGAAGAACTGGCGCGCATGCTGGGCGGCGTGGAAGTGAGCAAGGAAGCGCGCGCTGCCGCCCGCAAGCTGCTGCAGCACTGAGCCGAGCATGGGCTCGGCTCTACAGCCGTGTGCCCAAACGAAACCGCCGTGTAGAGCCGAGCCCACGCTCGGCTGATGCGCGCCAGCGCGGCGCATATCATCCCAACGGCCGCGCCAGGTCCACCGTTTCCACCAGGTAATCCAGGAACGCACGCACACGCAACGGCAGGTAACCGCCCTGCCCCAGGAACACCGCGTGCACCTCTTCCAGGTCACCCGGATTGGCCGCTTCCAGCACCGGCAGCAGACGCCCGGCGGCAAGGTCGGCCTGCACCTGGAAGGCGGCCAGGCGCGCCAGGCCCAACCCGCCCAGCACCAGCTGGCGCAGCGCATCGCCATTGCTGGCCCGGGCATTGCCACTGGGCAGCACCCTGCGCTCGCTGCCGTCCTGCAGCACCGGCCAGCCCTGCATTGCCCGCGCATGGCCGATATCCAGCCGGTTGTGTGCCTGCAGCTCCTCGGCCGTGCCCGGCAGACCCTGCTGGCGGGCATAGGACGGCGCCGCCACGATCATCATCCGGGTTGCCCCCAGCCGCCGCGCCACCAGGCTGGAACTTTTCAGTGGCCCCGCCCGCACGGCGACGTCAGTGCGCTGCTCCAGCAGGTCGATCACCTCATCATTCAAGGTCAGGTCCACGCCCACCTGCGGATGCTGCTGCAGGAACCCCGGCAGCAGCGGCAGCAGGAAGTGCTGGCCAAAGGGCACGTTGGAATTGACCCGCAGCCGCCCGCGCGGCTCGGCATGGGCGCTGGCGCAGCGCTCGGCCTCTTCCAGGTCGGCCAGCACGTGCAGGCCGCGCTCATAGAACGCACAGCCTTCCGGGGTCAGCTGCAGTTGGCGAGTGGAACGCTGCAGCAGGCGCGTGCCCAGCCGTTGCTCCAGGCGCGCCACCAGCTTGCTGACCGCCGAAGGGGTCATGTCCAGCGTGCGTGCGGCGGCCGAAAAGCCACCGGTTTCGATCACCCGCACGAACACTTCCAGTTCGCCGGATCGGTTGATGTCAGGGCGTGCCATTGCAGTGAATCAAGTTCACAGATGATTGTCCATCCGCAGTCTAGTTCACAGATCGTAGGGAAATCACCATTGCCGTCCCTTGTTCCGGGAATGCCCGATGAAACGCCTCAGCCTGCTCGCCTTCGCACTTGTCAGTATTGCCGCCACCGCCGACGCCGCCGCGCCGAGCCACTGGGTCGCCAGTTGGCAGGCCAGCCCACAACCGGTGTGGGGGCCCGACGTCCTGTTCCCGACCCTGGTGCCGGCGCAACTTCAGGACCAGACCTTCCGCCAGACCGCGCGCCTCAGCCTGGGCGGTCCGCACATCCGGGTGCGGTTGAGCAATGCCTACGGTGCGCAGCCGCTGCAGATCGGTGCGGCCAGCGTCAGCGTGCACGCCGGTTCGCCGCCGCAGGCGCTGCGCTTCAATGGCCGGCGGCGGGTACGCATTGCGCCCGGCCAGCAGCGCCTGAGCGACCCGCTGCCGCTGCCCACCCACGACCTGCAGCAACTTCAGATCAGCGCCTATCTGCCGGGCCCGACCCCGCTGCAGACCTTCCACTGGGAAGGCCGGCAAACCAGCTGGATCGCCCCCGGAGACCAGAGCCAGGTGATCGCCCTGCGCGACGCCCGCCCAACCACCGCCCGCCTGCTGCTGGCCGGTATTGATGTCGAGGCACCGCCCAGCGCGCGCAGCGTGGTGGTCATCGGCGATTCGATCACCGATGGCGCCACCGCCAGCCTGGACCAGGACCAGCGCTGGACCGATCACCTGGCCGCCCGCCTGGCCCCGCGCGGGATGGCCGTGGTCAACGCCGGCATCTCCGGTGGACGCCTGCTGCGCGATGGCATGGGCGAAGCAGCCCTTACCCGCTTCCAGCGGGACGTGCTCGACCAACCCGGCGTGGCCAGCGTGATCGTGCTGATTGGCATCAACGACATCAGCTGGCCGGGCACCGCCTTTGCCCGCGAGCAGCCCCGGCCCACGCTGGCCGAACTGCAGGCGGGCTACCGCGCCCTGGCCGAACAGGCCCACCGCCGGGGCGTTCGGATCGTGGGCGCCACCCTGCCGGCGTTTGCCGGGGCCCTGCCCGGCACGCCGCTGGACGATTACTACCAGCCGGACAAGGACGCCCTGCGCCGGCAGCTCAATGCCTGGCTGCGTTCGGACGGCCCGTTCGATGCGGTGATCGACTTGGACGCCGCACTGCGCGACCCGGCTGATCCGTCGCGGATGGCCGCCGCTTATGACTCCGGCGACCACCTGCATCCGGGGGATGCGGGCAACCAGGCAATGGCCGAGGCGGTGGATCTGGAGGTATTGCTGGGGCCATCCACGCATGGCGTGGATCTACGGGACGCCCCCGAGTCGGCCGGGGTCGGATCCCTTGGCGCCAGCCAAGGGATCTGACCCCGGCACCAGGCCGCAGCAACGAAAAACCCCGGGCGCGCCCGGGGTCTTCACGCATCTACGCCTGCTGCAACCCGCTACCTGCGCTTCCTGCGCACGTACAGCACCAGCGAGTGCTCTTCCAGCTCGTAGCCGTGGTCTGCGGCGATCCTGCGCTGCAGCTCCTCGATCTCGTGGCTCTCGAACTCGATGATCTTGCCGCTGTCCACATCGACCATATGGTCGTGATGGCCGCCGCGGTCCAGCTCGTAGACGGCCTGGCCGCCTTCGAAGTTGTGCTTCAGCACCAGGCCGGCGGCCTCGAACTGGGTCAGCACCCGGTAGACCGTTGCCAGGCCGATCTCGTCGCCATGCTCCAGCAACTGGCGGTAGATGTCTTCGGCGGTCATGTGGTGCTGGGCATTGCGCTGCTCAAGCAGCGCCAGGATCCGCATCCGCGGATGGGTCACCTTCAGGCCGACTTTACGCAGGTCGTGGGTTTCCATAGGTCTCCGTTCATTGGCGATTTAGCGCCAGCTGCCTCGGATTGGGTCGCGGTGGCACGCCGGGAGTGTATCATCGGTTCGATTTCCCCAACCGCCAGTACCGATGCGCAATCTTCTGTTGGTCGCCGCCGTCGCCCTGTCCACCACCGGGTGCGGCATCATCTACAAGCAACCCATCTATCAGGGCAACCTGATCCGGGAAGATGCCGTGGCCAAGCTGCAGGTCGGGCAAAGCAAGCAGCAGGTGAATGCGCTGCTGGGCACCCCGTCCGTGCCGGACCCGTTCCACGCCCAGCGCTGGGACTACACCGCCAGCCAGCGTGTGGACCGCCTTGGTCGCACGGAAGTGAAAAACTTCACGGTGTACTTCGAGAACGACGCGGTGACCCGTTGGGAAGGCGACTATTTCCCGGCCAATGACAAGGCCCTGGCCCAGCAGACGGTACGCCAGTTCGGCCGCAACCTGGCCAAGGACAAGAAGAAGGGCCGCTGAGCCCCCAGCCCGCCCTTCGGGGCGGGCTGCTGGAATCAATCGCCGCGCGCGCGACGTCGGCGGTTTTCCTTGGGGTCGGCCTGCAGAGGTCGCAGCAGTTCTACCCGATCGCCATCCAGCAGCGCCTGCTGCGGGCGCGCCAGCACACCATGCACGGCGGTGGCCGGGCAGCCGGCGCTGCCCTCAAGACCGGCGGCGGCAATGGCATCGGCCACGGTCGCGCCTTCCGGCAGCTGCAGCCGGCGTGACAGCACCTGCTGCGGCCAGGCCAGCACCACCTCGACTGCGATCATCGCTCAGTTCTCGTCAGCCACACGGACGAAATCGTTGACCATGCGGTCAGCCAGGCCTTGGAAACCGAGCGCCAGCGCCGGACCGAGCAGGCGCGATGCCGGTTCGAATTCCAGGGTCAGGGTGACCTTGCAGGCATCCTCGGCCAGCGCCTGGAATTCCCAGCGGCCGTGCAGCTGCTTGAACGGACCATCGCGCAGCTGCATATCGATGCTGTGCGGGCGCTGCAGGGTGTTTTCGGTCTGGAACCAGGTGCTGAACGAACCCAGGCCCAGATCCAGGCGAGCGACCAGGCGGTCCTCACCCTGTTCCAGGACGCGGGCGTCGGAGCACCAGCGGAAGCGGCGCGGGTAGGCCTGGACGTCGTTGACCAGGTCGAACATGCGCGCGGCCGAATGCTCGACCAGGGCGCTGCGGCGGATAGTAGGCATAAAGGCGGTACGTTTCGGCCATCGACCGGGCGGGCCCGAATCGGAGACAATACGGAAATGAGCAAGAACAGCGGCAAGGATAAAGCAAAGAACGCGACGGCCAACAAAACCATCGCGTTGAACAAGCGTGCCCGTCACGAGTACCACATCGAAGACCGCTTCGAAGCCGGCCTGGCCCTGCAGGGCTGGGAAGTAAAGTCGATCCGCGCAGGCCGCGGCAACATCGTCGATGCCTACGCTTACGTGAAGGACGGCGAGATCTTCCTGATCGGCGCGCAGATCACCCCGCTGATCCAGGCCTCCACCCACGTGGTGGCCAACGACCGGCGCGAGCGCAAGCTGCTGCTGCACCGGAGCGAGATCGACAAGCTGGTGGGCAAGGTCGAGCGCGATGGCTACACCATCGTGCCCACGGCCATGTACTGGAGCAAGAACAAGATCAAGCTGGAAGTGGCGCTGGCCAAGGGCAAGCAGACCCACGACAAGCGCGATGCCGCCAAGGACCGCGACTGGGCGATCGAGAAGCAGCGCGTGATGCGTCGCGGAAACCGCGACGCGTAACTGCTGTCTTTAG
>NZ_JBNNHG010000023.1:8457-38325 GCF_050268705.1 Stenotrophomonas sp. NPDC077659
AGCCGAGCCATGCTCGGCTGCGCTTTTGGCTTTTGTAGAGCCGAGCCATGCTCGGCTGCGCTTTTGGCTTTTGTAGAGCCGAGCCATGCTCGGTTGCGCTTTTGGCTTTTGTAGAGCCGAGCCATGCTCGGTTGCGCAGATCAAAAAACAGCCGAGCATGGCTCGGCTCTACAGAATTTCCCGGTCAACCGGCCAGCACGCCCTGCCCGCGCAGGCGCGGCGCCAGCGCCGCATGCATCACCGCCAGGTGCATCACCACCGCCAGCTCCGGCGCATGGCGGTCGTTGCCCGCACGCCACTGACGCGCCAGCTGAGCCGCCTCATCAGGCAACAGGGCCAGCAACTGCTCGTCATCCAGCGCATCGGCCCGGTGCTGCAACTGCTGCGACACCGCCCAGCTGCGGCGGACATGGGTCAGGATGCTCAATGACGCCAGGGTCAGCAGAGCCACCGCCGCACCGTGCTCGAACCACTGCGCAATGACATCCGGCCCCCAGACCATCACCGCCAGCACGGCCAGGGCCAGCATGCGCCAGCCCGGGACCAGGGCCTGATCGCGCCGCGGCCAGTACACCACCACCGCGCTGGCCACCAGGAACACCGCCGCCGTCGCCGGCAGCGCGGTCAGGCAGGCCGCAGTGAGGATGGCGGCCAATACAGCCCACACCCAGCCGGGCGGCAACGCGCGCCGACGGTAATCGGCACCTACCGGCCCGACCAGTTGTCGCAGGCTGCGTTGTGGCATGGCGTCGGTCACCCATTGTCTCCGTGTCTGTCCTGGCTCGATGGTGGTGGCCAGTGTGTCGCAAATTCGTGCCAATGAGGTTAGCAATCCGCTATGACGCTGGCTCTACAAGCCGTTGCAGACTGCAAGGGTGACTGTTCAGCTGTTTTGCCGTAGCATTGCAGCCGTTGGGCAGGCCCTGAACGTGGCGACACGGAACTGGCCTTGTACCTTGCAGGACTTGAAGAAACCGGGGGTGCATTGGTTTCGACGGGGGTTGTGAAGTCGCCTGGCGCATGCCGAGGGGGTAGCTGTCCTCGTAAATCCAGCTGCAAAACTCTAGTTGCCAACGACGACAACTACGCTCCGGTCGCTCTCGCAGCCTAAAAACTGCGGTGCGTGACCTTCTGCCGACTTAGGCGGAGCCTCGAAACTGCTTGTGTCCATGCTCGCAGCGTAGAGTCATTATCATGGAATCGCGCTGGGCGGCTGCCTGTCAGTCCGGCACTAGAACACAACAGGCTGGTCCCCGGGTGCGCTTTGCACACCGTGCTGCTCGGGGGCGAGATCCAACGGTGAGCTAAGCATGTAGTGCTGGGGATGGAGTGCCTTCGGACGGCGGTTCAATTCCGCCCACCTCCACCATCTGTACCGCCCTTCGGGGCACGAAAAGCCGGACGCTCCCGTCGATTGGGGTCCGGCTTTTTTGTTGCCTGCGCGCCAGCCGCGGAACGCCGACGACCCAGCGGGCCGCTCCACGGTAGCGAACGACCAGATCGGAGACTGAGGCAGCTGCCCTGCCCTACAGCCAGCGCCTCACCCCGCGCAGGAACGCGTCATGGTCCGCGCCGAAACGCGCGGACAGCACCCGCTCCTCGGGCAGGATCTGGAAGCGGGTGATCCAGCCGACGAACAGCGCCACCACCAGCAATGCCGCTGCACTGCCCAGCCACAGCATGGCCCCCAGCAGCACCAGCGCCTGCCCCAGGTACATCGGGTTGCGGCTGTAGCGGTAGATGCCGCCGGTAACCAGCACGCTGGCCGCGGCCGGGCGCAGCGGATTGACGGTGGTACGCGCACGACGGAAGGCCAGCTTGGGCAGCAGGTTCAGCGCCAGGCCCAGCAGCATCACCAGCAACGCCATCCAGCCCGGCACCGGCAGCGCAGGCCACGGCCACGCGCGGCCCATCACATACCCCAATGCCCCGCACAGCAGCATCAGCAGCGGCGGCGGAATCCGCGTTTCCAGCAGGTGCATCGTCGTTTCCTGAAAAACACTGCCTGCGATGGTGTCACAGAGCGTACAGACCGCCTCCAGCCCCATGCTTCCACGTTGACACCCCGGCCGCTAGAGTGGCGCCACCGCGCTGGAGGATCGCATGGCAACTACGGGCTTGGGCATCATCCGCCACACGACCCTCATCATCACCACGCTGCTCCTGCTGAGCGGCTGCGCCACGCTGCGCCAGTTTGGTCCCTCGGTGCAGGTCGCCTCGGTCACCCCGGGCCAGTACATCGCGCTCAAGCGCGGCGACATCCTCACCAGCGGCAAGCTCAGTGCGGCCACGATGGAGACGCTGCGCGTGGCCGGCCTGGACGAAACCACCTGTGCAAAGCCGGGCCTGCTCTGCATCGAGGCGATGGAAGCAAGCATCGTGGTGCGTGAGGAGGACAAGCGATCGACCCTGGCCGAACTGTGGCTGCAGCAGGCGATGGCAATGCCCACGCCCAAGGGCAAGCGCGGTGCGGCGCCGGCGCCGGCAGCGGTCGTGGCCGATGCCGGCTTCCAGCCCCGGCTGGATGCGTGGATGCAGGTGGCCCGGCAGGCCTACGCGTACCTGTTCTTCACCGAACGCACGGCCAACCAGCGCGGCTTCGAAGACCGCCAGACCCAGGTGCGCGACTACTACAACCTGGCCGCGCAGGAAGCGGCGGTCATGCTGTTCGACGCCTACTCCAGCCAGCAGGTGCGCAATGAGGATGGCCGCCTGCAGTTGGGCCGGTGGACCTTCGTGCTTGCGCCCGCAGACACCGGTGTGGTGCAGGACACCCGCCAGCCCATCGAGCTGGTGCCGGCCGCCTCGCTGTCCTTCACCGGCACCCTGCGCCGCGTGCAGCGGCGCGATGGCTTTGGCGCCGAACTGGTAGCGGTCATGGCGGACCCGGCCAGCGACGGGTTGGCGGCGGCACACGCAGATGACAAGGCGGCCACTGACAGCACGCCCCACGCACCAAGCTGGAGCGGCATGCCCTCGCCGTCGATAACGGTGCTGCTGCGCTTCTCCGGCGCCAACCTGTGGGAAGTGCTGCACGATGAAAGGCCGACGGTGGAGATCCATGATCCCTACCAGATCGCGGCGGTTGAACTGCATGGGCAGAAGGTGCCTCTGGCTGCCAACTTTACCGCCGGCTACGCGTTCTGGCTGGCACGTTCCAACTTCAGCAGGCAGTCGCTGCGCAGCCTGTTCGGCAGCAGGGGCGGCATTGATCGGCCGCACTTGTTCATGCTGCAACCGTACGACCCCAACCGCCGGGTACTGCTGATGATCCATGGCCTGGCCAGCAGCCCCGAAGCCTGGGTGAATGTGGCCAACGAGCTGATGCGCGACGACGAGATCCGCCGCGAGTTCCAGGTGTGGCAGTTCTATTACCCCACCAACATGCCCATCGCTCTCAGCCACGATGCGATCCGGCACACCCTGGATGACGTGATGCAGCACTACGATCCGGCTGGAACGGCGAAGGCATCGCATGACATGGTGGTGGTCGCGCACAGCATGGGTGGGGTCATCTCGCGCCTGCTGGTGTCTTCGTCCGGCAATCATCTGGTGGACACCCTGCTGACGACAGCGAAGATGAGCCCTCGACAGCGTGAACTGCTGCGGACCCGCGGCGCGCCAGTCCTCACGTTCCAGCCCGAGCCGGAGATCTCGCGGGTCGTGTTCATCGCCACACCGCACCGGGGCACGGACGTGGCCGGCACCCGACTCGGCCGCTGGATCGGTCGGCTGGTGCGCCTGCCGTTGACCGTGCTTGAGGATGTGGCAGGTGTGGATGATGGCGGCAGCTTCGACGCCAAGGACGCCAAGCAGGGCTACCAGATGAACAGCATCCAGAACCTGGACAAGGACGATCCCTTCGTGAGGGCGGTGGCCGATCTGCCGATGTCACCGAAGGTCCGCTACCACTCGATCATCGCGCGCGCCAGCGCCGATGGCCCGCTGGAAAAGACCGATGACGGGCTGGTGCCGTACTGGAGCTCGCACCTGCCCAATGCGGTGTCGGAGAAGGTGATCGTGTCCGGGCACAGCGTGCAGGAAGCCACGCCGGCCATCGTCGAACTGCGCCGCATCCTGCATGAGGACATGCAGGCGCATGACCGCGGGCAGGAATGACCCTGCCCGCATGGCCTGCCGTCAGAAATCCAGGCTGTAACCCACGCTCACCGTGCGCCCGCGCCCGGCGAAGTACCGCCCCGGTTCAATCAGCGCGCTCTGCGAGTAGTAGGTGATGTACTGGCGATCGAAAAGGTTGGCGATGCCCAGGTTCACCTTGCCCTTGGAAAGACGATAGTCCACGCCGAGATCGAACAGCGCATAGCCGCTGAATGCCTTGGCGGCCTCGTCGAAGGTGCGGCTGAAGGCGTACTGCCCCTGCAGGAAGGTCGACAGGTGCGGCGTCCACTGCGCCGACCAGGTGGCGATGACGCGGTTGGGTGCGATGTTCAGGCCATCCAGGCGCGCATCCAGGCGACCATCAGCATTGCTGTCGTAGCGCCCGCGGGTCCAGGCGTAGGACAGGCCCAGCCGGTGCGCATCGTTGAGTCGGTAACGCACGCTGGCGTCCAGGCCTTCGATGGCCGTCTTCTCCCGGGCGAGCTGGAATGCGCCGTCCACGGCGATCACCCGCGTGCCGTATTCCGAGCGCGACTGGAACGCGCTGGCTTCGGCTTCCCACGACGGCGAACGGTAACGCACACCGATCTCGCTGTTGCGGGTCAGCAGCGGCTGCAGCGAACGCAGTGATTCGACGTTGGTGCCGGGGGTGTTGATCGAACGCAGCACGCGGCCGACATCCGGCATACCGAAGCCTTCGGAATAGCTGGCAAATGTGTTGAAGCGCTCGGTCGGCGCGTACACCAGGCCGATGTTGCGCAGGTTCTGCTGGAACTTCAGCGTGCCGCCCTGCACGGCCACACGGTTGTAGCGGAACAGCGTGGTGTAGCTGTCGATGCGCAGATCGGCCTCTTCGCGGCGCCAGCCACCCTGCAGGGTCAGCTGTGGCAGCAGTCTGTAATCGGCCTGCACGAAGCCGGCCACGCTGCTGTAGCGCGAATCGGGCACGTAGGTGCGGCCGGTGCCGTACAGATCCTGCTTGCCACTGTCGCGCAGCGTGTCCACGCCGGCGCTGATCTTCAGGTTGCCGCCCAGCAGGTCATCGCGGCCCAGGCTGGTCTTGGAGCCCCACTTGGACGCAGTCGAGCGCGACTGGTCGTACAGCCTGCCAACCGGGGCGATCAGCGGGTCCTGGAAGGTGGACGAATTGTCGGCACCGAACAGGCCTTCGAATTCCTGGTTGAACACCATCGCCTTCAGTTCCATGCCGGCCAGGTCGTGGTGGGTGTAGCTCAGGCCGGTGGTCCAGGCGTCGTTCCAGGCCGGCGTACCCGGCGGCGTA
The DNA here is from genome assembly GCF_050268705.1 of Stenotrophomonas sp. NPDC077659. Lineage (NCBI taxonomy): Bacteria > Pseudomonadati > Pseudomonadota > Gammaproteobacteria > Lysobacterales > Lysobacteraceae > Stenotrophomonas > Stenotrophomonas sp. NPDC077659. Next base: position 13,859 of record NZ_JBNNHG010000023.1, read on the forward strand.
CCACGCACCGAGGTGGTGGGAATGCCCAGCTCACGGTTGCCGGCCACCGGCAGGTAGTCCGCCTTGGACTTGATGCGGTAGCGGTTGCTGCTGAACTGCAGTTCCTGGTTGTCGTCGATCCAGTAGCCCAGCTTGGCGTGCAGGTCGTAGGCGCGGGTCGACATCAGGTCGCCCTGGGTGACATCCACGCCGATCGGCGTGCCGTCGCCATCCACCCACAGGCCCTGGTCTTCATAGCCGGCACCCAGCAGGTAATCCCACTTTCCCTGGCTGCCGCTGATACGATAATCGGCGCGGTAACCGGTGGTTTCACCGCGCACGTCCGAAGTCGGCAGCGTGGCCTGCACGCCCACGTGCTGGTTGACCGCACCCGGGTCCGGGCGCCGGGTGATGAGGTTGATGGTGCCGCCCGTGGCACCCAGACCGTTCATCGCATTGGCGCCCTGGATCACTTCGATGCGTTCGACCAGCGCGTAGTCGATCGTGTGCGCCTCGCGGCCGGTGGGGCGCAGCGGGTTCGACTGCGGAATGCCATCGACCAGGATGAGCGGCGTACGCCCGCGCAGGGTTTCGCCACTGCCGTTCATCTTGCCGCGGCTGGGCGTGTAGGAGGGCAGCAGGCTGGACAGCACATCGGACGAATTACTGCTGAGGCGCAGCTGCTGCTCGATCTGCTCCTTGCCGATGATGACCACCGTCTGCGGCGCGGTGGCTGCATCCTGGCCCGTGCGCAAGGCGGTCACGATGACCTTGTCCAGCGTCTGCGCCTCGGGCAAGGCCTGCTCGGCGTGGGCGTGGGCACAGACCAGCAACGAAATGACGACCGTCAGCCGCGAACATCTCAGCACGTGAACTCCTCTTGGGGAGGGCGTGGCGATATGGCTGGCCCGGGAAGGGGTCGTATCTTTCCCCACGTGTCGGAACGCGTCAATCAATGCGCCCGGCCAAACGCGGTCGCCCTTGCGCCAGCCGCCCATCCCGGCACACCGCCCCTGCCCGTTCCATGGCATGCTCCGTGAAACCGTTTTCATGGAATGGAGGGATTCCACGATGTTCTCGCGTCTTCGCCGGCCCGCACTCTGCGCGCTGCTGGCCCTTGCTCTGCCCGCCGCTGCCTGGGCAGCCCAACCACCCGCCCCATTGAAGGTGATGTCCTTCAATGTGCGCACACCGGCCGATACCGAGCCCGGCAAGCGCTGGGACGACCGTCGCGACGCGATGGTCAAGGTCATCCTCGATGCACACCCGGCCGTGGTCGGCACGCAGGAGCTGGTGCAGGAACAGGCCACCTACCTGGCCGCCCACCTGCCCGGCTACCGCTGGTTCGGCCAGGGCCGCCGCGGTGACGAGGGCGACGAGCATATGGGTGTGTTCTACGACAGCAAGGTGCTGGTGGTCGAGGAATCGGGCGATTTCTGGCTGTCCGATACGCCGGACGTGCCAGGCAGCATCACCTGGGGCAACCTCTACCCGCGCATGGTCACCTGGGCAGTGTTCCGTCGCCTGGACGATGGCCGCCGCTTCTATTTCATGGACACCCACCTGCCCTACCGCGACGAGGACGAGCCGCGCCGCATCAAGGGCGCTGAACTGATCGCCAAGCGCCTGGGTACCCTGCCCGCCGACCTGCCGGTGGTGCTGACCGGTGATTTCAATACCGGGCCGGGCAGCGAGACCTACAAGACCTTCATCCGTGTGCTGCAGGACACCCGTACCCAGGTAAAAACACCGAAAGGCCCGCGCGAGACCTTCCACGATTTCACCGGCAAGGCCAGCGTGCAACTGGACTGGGTGCTGGTGCGCGGCTTCCACGCCCGCAGCTTCACCACCGATGACCGGCGCATCGGCGGCGTGCTGCCTTCAGACCACTTCCCGCTGGTGGTCGAACTGGACTGGCCGAAACGCTGATTCACTGATTGCATGCCCCAGGCGCGGCCGTTCTCAGGACGGCCGCCGCTCTCCCAGCAGGCGATACAGCGCCTGGTGCTGGTCGCGGGCCTGGCAGATGCGTGCGCCAATGGCCAGAAACAGGCCAATGCCGACCAGGCCCGGCCCAAGCATGGAATCCGGCAGGCGCAGGAAGCCGATGCCCACCGCGAGCACGGCCAGCACCAGCAACGCCACCACCGCTACGGACAGGCCTGCGCCCGGCAGTCCGGGATCGCCGAACATCAGCCGCTGGGTTGATTGCTTGTCGTCATTCATTACCGCCACTCCTTGGAATCGGCCTATTAGTTACTACGGCGGGCCGCCGTTCCGGCAGAGTCAGAAGCGTCACAACAGCACCGTGGGCAGACACAACACGGGGACGGACGCCTGCGCATCCCTCCCGTGCGGGCGCTGCACGCCAGGCCTTACCGCGCCTGCGCCACGCTCGGTGCCTGTGGCGACTGGCCCCAGCCGCCCAGTGCCTTGTAGACACCGACCACACTGACGTTGACTTCGGCCTCGGCCGCAGCCAAAGCGTCATCGGCAGCCAGCTGCGTACGCTGCGCATCCAGCAGGGTCAGGAAGTCCTCCGAACCCTCGCGGAAACGGATCTGCGCCAGTGATTCAGCACGCCGCGCCGCCTGTGCCTGCTCGACCACGATGGCCAGCCGCGCCTGCTGCTTGGCGTAACGCGTCAGTGCGTTCTCGGTGTCCTCCAGCGCCAGCAGCACGGCCTGTTCGTACTGCGCGGCCACGCCTTCGGCCTCGGCCTTGCTGGCCCGCAGGCGCGCGCGCACGGTACCGAAGTCGAACGCGGCCCAGCTGATGGACGGGGTCAGCGACCACGCCTTGTTGTTGCCGTTGACCAGACCGCTGGCATCGCCACCGAGGAAACCGACGAAACCGGACAGCGACAGCCGCGGGAACAGATCGGCCGTGGCCACGCCGACACGCGCAGTGGCGGCCGCCAGGCGACGTTCGGCCACGCGCACGTCGGCACGCTGGCGCAGCAACTGGCGGGTATCGCCCAGCGGCAACGCCTTGGCGAACGCCGGCACATCCTGCGGGGCGAGCATCGCCGTCAGTACTTCCGGGCGTTGGCCCAGCAGTACGGCCAAGCGGTTGCGCGACTGCGCCTCGGACACTTCCAGCAGCGGAATGTCGGCCTCGATGGCCTTCAGGCGGGCGCGGCTGCTCTGCACGTCCAGTTCGCTGCCGGCACCCAGTTCCCAGCGTGCCTCGGTCAACTTCTGCGTATCGCGCAGGTTTTCCAGCGTGTGCTGGGCCACCGCGATGCGCTTCTGCGTGCCGCGCAGCTCGAAGTAGTTGCGTGCGACCTCGGCCGCGACCAGCACCTGTGCATCGGCCAGGTTGGCCTGCTCGGCGCCGAGATCGGCACGTGCGGCTTCTGCAGCGCGGCGTTTGCGGCCGAACAGATCCAGCTCCCAGCCGGCGTCGAAGCCGAGCTGGTAGCTTTCACTGAACACCCGCTGCCCACCCAGCTGCGGATCGGGTTGCCTGCGGCGGTCATGGCTGCCGTCAGCGGTGATGTGCGGGGCCTGGTCGAAGCGGCTTTCGACGAATACCGCGCGGGCCTGGCTGACGCGGGCCACGGCCACGCGCAGGTCCAGGTTCTCCGACAGTGCGCCGTGCACCAGCTCTTCCAGCACCGGATCATCGAACTGCGCCCACCAGCTGGCCACCGGCGAAGCGGTGGTGAACACCGCCTGCTCTGCGCCCTGCAGGACCACCGGCTCCTGCGCCGGCGCCGTGTAGTTGGGGCCGACGCTGACACACCCTGCCAGCACCAGGCTGGAGATGGCCATCGCCAACGTGCGGATCACCATGGCAGCACCTCGCCCAGGTAGGTGAAGCTGCCGCTGGCACCGGCTTCGCCGACCAGCGCCATTTCCACGCTGGAACGCGCGCCCTCGCTGATCTCGATCTCGCCGTTGCCACCGTTCATGTCGGTCTTCACGTAGCCGGGGTGCACGGTGTTGACCTTGATCGGCGTGTTGCGCAGCTCGTAGGCCAGGGCCAGCGTCCAGCTGTTCACCGCTGCCTTGGAGGCGTTGTAGGCGGGAACCTTGAAATCGTAGATGCCCGAGTTCGGGTCGGCGTGCAGGGTCTGCGAGCCGAGCATGCTCGATACGTTGACGATGCGGCCGGACTTGGCCTGCTTGACCAGTGGCAGGAAGGCCTGGGTGACCGCGACCAGCGCGAACACATTGGTATCGAAGGTGCGATGCCAGGTATCCAGCGACTGCTCCGAAGGTGCCTGCGCCGGGTTCTCGATCATGATGCCGGCGTTGTTGACCAGGATGTCCAGGCGGCTGTGGCGCTGGCGCACCTGCTCGACGGCTTCGGCAATGCTGGCCGCGTCGGTCACGTCCAGCTGGATGGCTTCCACCGGCAGGTCTTCGCCCTGCAGCAGCAGCGCCTGCTCCACCGCGGTTTCGCGCTTGCGGCCGGCCAGCAGCGTGTGCACGCCGGCCTGGGCAAGCTGGCGCACGGTTTCCAGGCCGATGCCACGGGTGGCGCCGGTGACCAGCGCGATCTTGTTCTGATGGGTGTTCATGGATTCATGCCTTGGTTTGGGGGAAGCGGTCGCCGGAAGGACCGGCGACCGCAGGAGCGCAGGTCAGTGATGGATTGTGGGTTCGCCGTGCTGCACCAGCTGGCCGCCGCCGTTGCGGGTGACGAACCTGCGCAGGGCCACGTAGAACACCGGGGTCAGGAACAGACCGAACAGGGTCACGCCCAGCATGCCGGCAAACACCGTGATACCGGTGACGGAGCGCACCTCGGCGCCAGCACCATGGGACAGCACCAGCGGCACCGTGCCGGCGATGAACGCGATGGAGGTCATCACGATCGGGCGCAGACGCAGGCGGCAGGCTTCCAGTGCCGCTTCAACGATGCCCTTCCCACCCATTTCCAGCTCGCGGGCGAACTCGACGATCAGGATCGCGTTCTTGCACGCCAGGCCCATCAGCACCACCAGGCCGACCTGAACGAACACGTTGTTGTCACCGCCGGTCAGCCACACGCCAAACAGCGCCGACAGCAGGGTCATCGGTACGATCAGGATCACCGCCAGCGGCAGCGACCAGCTTTCGTACAGCGCCGCCAGCACCAGGAAGGCCAGCATGATCGCCACCGGGAACACGATGAACGCTGCCTTGCCCTGGGTAGCCTGCTGGTAGCTCAGGTCGGTCCATTCGGTGGTCATGCCCACCGGCAGCACCTTGCCGGCGATCTCGGTCAGCGTGTTCATCGCTTCGGCCGAGGACAGCAGGCGCGGGTCGGCTTCACCGGCCAGATCGGCGGCCGGGTAGCCGTTGAAGCGCAGCACCGGGTCCGGGCCGAAGGTCTGCTTGATGGTGACCATCGAGCCGATCGGCACCATTTCGCCGCGATCATTGCGGGTACGCAGCTTGCCGATGTCTTCCATGCTTTCGCGGAACGGACCGTCAGCCTGGGCGATCACCTGCCAGGTACGACCGAACTGGTTGAAATCGTTGACGTAGGCCGAACCCAGGTAGGTCTGCAGGGTGTCGAACAGCTCGGTGAGCTGCACGCCCTGGGCCTTGGCTTTCACGCGATCCACTTCCGCATCCAGCTGCGGCACGTTGGCCTGGTAGCTGGAAATCGGGAAGGCCATGCCCGGGGTCTGCGCAACAGTGCCCTGCATCGCCTGTACGGCATTCTGCAGCGCGCCGTAACCCAGATTGCCACGGTCCTCGATGAACATCTGGTAGCCGTTGCCGTTACCCAGGCCGAGGATCGGCGGCGGCATCATCGAGAACGCGAAGCCTTCCTGCAGGCCGGCGATCTTCTGGTTGATCTCGGCATTGATCTGCGCGGCGGTGCGGCCATGACGCTCGTTGAACGGCTTGAGCGGAATGAAGGCCACGCCGGTGTTGGGTGTATTGGTGAACTGCAGCGCGTTCAGGCCCGGGAACGAGATGGTGTGGGCAACGCCATCGGTTTCCTGGGCAATCTTTGCCACCTTGCGCAGCATTTCATCGGTACGTGCAATCGACGAGCCTTCCGGCAGCTTCACGCCGGCAATCAGGTACAGCTTGTCCTGGGTCGGGATGAAGCCCGGCGGCACCAGTTTGAAGATGACGCCGGTACCGACCAGCAGGATCGCGTAGACCACGAACACCGCTCCACGACGACCAAGGATGCGCGCCACGCCGCGCTCGTACTTCTCCGAGCTGGACTTGAAGAAGCGGTTGAACGGACGGAACACCCAGCCGAACAGGCGGTCGATCACACGGCTCGGGCCGTCCTTCGGTGCGCCGTGGGCCTTGAGCAGGCGCGCGGCCAGGGCCGGCGACAGGGTCAGCGAGTTGATGGCCGAAATGACCGTGGAGATGGCGATGGTGACCGCGAACTGCTTGTAGAACTGGCCGGTGACGCCGGACAGGAAGGCCATCGGCACGAACACCGCGCACAGCACCAGGGCGATGGCGATGATCGGGCCGGACACTTCGCGCATGGCCTGGTGCGCCGCTGCGGTGGGCGACAGGCCTTCCTCGATGTTGCGTTCAACGTTCTCCACCACCACGATCGCGTCGTCGACCACGATGCCGATCGCCAGCACCAGGCCGAACAGGCTCAGCGTGTTGATCGAGAAGCCCAGCAGGTAAAGCGCGGCGAAGGTACCCACCACCGACACCGGCACAGCGATCAGCGGAATGATCGAAGCGCGCCAGGTCTGCAGGAACAGGATCACCACCAGCACCACCAGCGCGATGGCTTCGAGCAGGGTGGACACCACGGCCTTGATCGAATCGCGCACGAAGATGGTGGTGTCATACACCGCTTCGTACTTCACATCGGCCGGCATGCTCTTCTGCATCTCGTCCATGGTGCCGATGACCGCATCACGGATTTCCAGCGCGTTGGCACCCGGTGCCTGGAAGATGCCGATGCCGACCGCGTTCTTGCCATCCAGCTGCGAACGCAGGGTGTAGTCGCCGGCACCCAGTTCCAGGCGGGCAACGTCGGACAGGCGCACGATCTCGCCATCGGTGCCGCTCTTGAGCACGATGTCGCCGAATTCCTTTTCGGTCTTCAGGCGACCCTGCGCATTGATCAGGGTGAGGAACTGGCTGTTGGGCAGGGGCTCGGCGCCGAGCTGGCCGGCCGAGACCTGCACGTTCTGCTCGCGCATGGCCGCCACCACGTCGCTGGCGGTCAGGCCACGCGAAGCGACCTTGTCCGGGTCCAGCCAGGCGCGCATGGCGTAGTCACCGCCACCGAAGATCTGCGCATCGCCCACGCCCGGGATACGGGCCAGCGCGTCCTTGACGTGCAGGCGGGCGTAGTTGCGCAGGTACAGGGTGTCGTACTTGCCATTGGGCGAGGTCAGGTGCACCACCATCAGGAACGTCGGCGACTGCTTCTGGGTGGTCACGCCCTGCCGGCGCACGTCCTCGGGCAGGCGCGCCTGCGCCTGGGCCACGCGGTTCTGCACCTTCACCGCCGCCGCATCCGGGTCGGTGCCCGGGCGGAAGGTGACGGTCATCTGCAGCACGCCATCGGAGCCGGCCACCGACTTGAGGTACATCATGCCCTCGACGCCGTTGATCGCCTCTTCCAGCGGGGTGGCCACGGTTTCAGCGATGACCTTGGGGTTGGCGCCCGGGTAGACCGTGCGCACGACCACCGAGGGCGGCACCACTTCGGGGTACTCGCCGATCGGCAGGATCGGAATCGAGATCAGGCCGGCGGCGAAGATCACGATCGACAACACCGCCGCGAAGATCGGCCTGTCGATGAAGAAACGGGAAAAGTCCATGGAGAAATTCCTGGGAAATGCCGCCGACGGGCAACAGCCGCCCTGCCCCTCGTCAACATGACGAAGGCAGGGACAGCTGCCGATGGCGCAGGCAGCCAAGCGGAAATTTGAATCAGAAGACGGCGGATCCGTGGTTCAGGGCAGCGGTGGCATCGCGGCCCGGCGCGGGCACCGGCGCGGGCTGCATCGCCACCGCCTTGGCCTGCACCGGCATGCCCGGCATGAAGACCTTCTGCACGCCATCGATGATGACCCTGTCGCCGGCGGCCAGACCGTGTTCGACGATGCGCAGGCCTTCGGCGGTGCGGCCGAGCTGGATGTCACGGCGCTGCGCCTTGCCATCCTTGTCCACCACGTACACGTACTTGCGGTCCTGGTCGGTCAGCACGGCCTTGTCGTCGATCAGCATGGCCTGGAACTGGCCGCTGCCCAGCAGCTGCACGCGGGCGAACAGGCCCGGGGTGAACTGGCGGTCGGCGTTGTCCAGCAGTGCGCGGACGCGGATGGTGCCGGTGCTGCGCGCTACCTGGTTGTCGAGGAAATCGACCTTGCCGGTGTGCGGGTAACCCTCTTCACCGGACAGTCCGACCTTCACCGGCAGTTCGCTGTCACGCTCGCTCGGGCGTTCACCCTTGCGGGCCATCCGGGCGTAGCGCAGGAAGGTGCTTTCGTCGGCATCGAAGTACACGAACACCGTGTCCAGCGAGACCAGCGTGGTCAGCACGCTGGCGCTGTCGCCGGCGGTGACCAGGTTGCCGGCGGTGACCATCGCGCGACCGGCACGGCCGTCGATGGGCGCGCGCACCTTGGTGAATTCCAGGTTGAGGCGGGCAGCATCCAGTGCGGCCTGCGCGGCCTGCACCGCGGCACCGGACTGGTCGGCCGCCGCGCGACGCTGTTCGGCGGTCTCGGTGGAGATGGCCTGCTGTTCGGACAGGCGCTTGGCCCGCTCCGATTCACTGCGGGCCAGGCTGGCCTGGGTGCGGGCGCGGGCCAGTTCGGCGGCGGCGCGATCGTACTCGGCCTGGTAGCTGCGGGCATCGATGGTGAACAGGACGGCGCCCTTCTTCACTTCTTCGCCTTCCACATAGTTGACCCTGTCGATGTAGCCGGACACGCGTGGGCGCAGTTCGACGCTCTGCACGGCCTCGACGCGGCCGCTGAACTCGTCCCATTGGCTGATCGGCTTGACCAGTACCGGCGCAGCGCTGACCTGTGGCGGCGGCGGCGCGCCCGCCTCTTCGGCGTGGCCCCCCCTGCAGGCGGCCAGCACCGCGGCGGCGAGGATCGACACGCCGGCCATCGCCAGGCGATGGCGGAAACGGTATGGGGTGGTGTTGGGGGAAGTCATGGCATGCATCCGTACGGAAGGGGTGGTACAGCGTAGGAATCGAAGATCGGTGAATCGGCGGCACAGCCTGCGACCTCAACGATGGTTGAGGTCAAGCAACGCCTGCGGTGTCGCGCCACAGCGGTGGCAGGTCGAGGTTCAACAGGCCGCGCGGCAGTTCCGCATCGCTGCTGTCGCAGCGCACGATGGCGCGGTTGTCGCGGCATCCATCCAGCAGGGACACCACGCGGCGGCCGACCAGCAGCGAGCTGGGCCATTCGATGCAGGCATTGGCCGCGTTGGCCGGGGTGCACACCGGGCTGCACACTTCCAGCATCTGCGCACGCACGCCCAGCGCCTGCGCTTCCTGGTGCACCACCTGCGCGTACATGCGCAGCGCCGCGGTGGTGATCGAGGTTTCGCCGTAGCCGGCCCAGGGCTTGGCGCCGGCGGGGCTGCCGATCATCACGTAGCGGCGGGCATGCGGGTTGTCCTGCAGCAACGGCAGCAGGTGGCGAACCGCGTGGGCGTGCGGCATCAGGTCGGCCTGCAGCGCCCCCAGCAGTGCATCAGCGCTGCGGTCGATGACGCGGCCGCGGTTGTACGGGCCACCCATTGCCGCGACCACGGCCGCCAACGGACGCTGACGCTGCGTCACGCGCTCGGCCAGTACCCGCGCCGAGCCGTTGTCACTGAGCGAGCCCAGCATCGTCTGCAGGCCCGGCTCATCGGCAAACTGCTCGTGCAGTGCCGCCAGCCGGCCCGGGTCGCGCCCCACTACCAGGACCGGACTGCCGGCCTCCAGCAGAGCACCGACCACGCCCTGGCCGACGGCACCGGTGCCGCCGAGGACCAGGACCTCGGGCGCAAGAATCCCATTCACGGGACATTTCCTCCCATATCCGGGATAGTCCCAATTCGGCGCAGTCGGTCACCCTGGCGAGGCACCAGATGGATCGAACTGCCCCGTTGGCTGCGGACGGGCGCGGTAAACTCGCGGAAATCCTTGTGTACCAAGGAACTTGGGCGGGCCTCGACGGTCATTGCCTGGTCCAGAGCGTTCTGGCCGGCACGCCGGAAGTGGGCAAGAATGTTGCGCAGGCTCATGGCGGACGGGCTCCATTTCACGAATGGCGCCACGATAGACCTCAAACCTTTACTTGATTAGTCCGGATTAAGGGGAATAATCATCCCGTCCCCGGTCCAATCGATCTGTCACGATTGTCCCATTCCCGCCGTCCAGGATCCCGACCATGTCCCACGATCTCAACGAAACGCTGATCTTCGTCAAGGTGGTCGAGCAAGGCAGTTTCATTGCCGCTGCCAAGTCGCTCGGCCTGCCCAAGACCACGGTCAGCCGCAAGGTGCAGGAACTGGAAACGCGCCTGGGCGCGCGCCTGCTGCACCGGACCACCCGCCGCCTCGGCCTGACCGAAGCCGGCTCGATCTATCACGAGCACTGCCAGCGCATCGCACGCGAACTGGAAGAAGCCGAGAGCGCGGTGAGCCAGCTGCAGTCCGGCCCGCGTGGCTGGCTGCGCTTCACCGTGCCCTACTCCATCGGCATCACTTGGATCGCGCCGCTGTTGGGGCAGTTCCATGCGCAATACCCGGAAATCCGCCTGGACATGCACCTGGGCAACGAGAAGCTGGACCTGATTGCAGGCGAAGCGGATCTTGCCCTGCGCGTGGGGGCCCTGCCCGATTCCAACCTGGTCGCGCGCAAGCTGGGCAGCCTGCGTACGCAGGTGTTTGCCAGCCCGGCCTACATCGAACGCTACGGCGAGCCGCTGCACCCGGAGGAACTGCAGTTCCATCGCATCCTGGCCATGCGCAAGCCGTACCACACCGGCAATTCGCCGCGCTTCACCTGGCAGCTGGGCGAGAACGGTGGCGAGCTGCGCGATTTTCCGGTGACCCCACTGATGACCGCCAACGACATGTCGGCGTTGAACGGCGCGCTGGTGTGCGGCGAAGGCCTGCTGCTGACCGGCGATGTGATGGCAAAGCCCTTCGTCGAATCGGGCATGGTGCGCCGCGTGCTGGCCGGCTGGACCGGCCCGGAAGTGGACTTCAACGCGGTGTTCGCCGGCGGCCGCCTGGTCTCGCCGAAGGTGCGTGCCTTCGTAGATTTCCTGGTGGAGAAGCTCAACTTCGACGCCAACTACATGCTGGCGCAGTGCCCGGCAGCGAAGCTGGCGCTGCAGCAGCAGGAAAAAGAAGAAGCCGCACTGGAGAGCAGTGGCAAGCGGATCCTGGAAAAGGTGACCGCCGCGGCGTGATCCGCCGCACCCACGCATGGCGTGGATCTACTGCTGGACTGCCTTTTGTAGAGTCGAGCCATGCTCGACTTCCTGAAAGCAGTCGAGCATGGCTCGACTCTACAAGAGCGGTCATGAGGCGGACGGTTCCATGGCGTGCCGAGCAACGCTCGGCACCCACAAAAATGCCGCCTGCAAGGGCGGCATTTTCGTTCCGGCCGAAGGCCGGACCGGCTCAAGCAGTAACGCTGCGCGTTATTGCTTCAGCGGAATCACACGGATTTCCACGCGGCGGTTCTGTGCGCGGCCGGCGTCGGTGCTGTTGTCGGCAATCGGGTAGGCCTTGCCGGCACCCAGGGTTTCAATGCGCACCTGCTGCACGCCCTGGCCCACCAGGTACTGTGCCACCGAGTCGGCACGTTCCTTCGACAGGCGGTTGTTCACCGCATCGCTGCCGATGCTGTCGGTGTGGCCGACCACTTCGATCATGGTCTGGTTGTACTCGTTGAGCGTGCTGGCAACACCATTGAGCGAGCTGTAGAACTGCGGCTTCAGCGTCGACTTGCCGAAATCGAAGGTGATGCCATCCGGCAGGTTCAGGGTGATGTTGTCGCCCTGGCGCTGCACATCGATGCCGGTGTTGGCGGTGCGCTCACGCAGCGCACGCTCCTGGCGGTCCTGGTAGTTGCCAATGGCCGCACCGCTGAGGGCACCGATGCCCGCGCCGATCAGCGCGTGCTGGCGGCGTTCGGTGGCACTGTTGCCGGTCAACAGGCCGGCGGCCACACCGACAGCGGTACCGATCAGGGCGCCGCGACCGGTGCGGTTCTGCTGCTCGGTCGGGTTGCCGTACTGGTCACTCTGCACATAGGAACCGCCGGTGGCGCATGCCGTCAGCGCGGCGGCAGTCATCAGGGCCAGAGCGACGTTGCGGGTGGTGCTGCGGATCATGGTGGTCTCCTTGGATGCCGGCCAGTGCGGCGTGCGAACGACCCGGAGGATATACAGCCCGGCGCGATGCCGGGATGATGGATGTGAAGGCTGGACGCACTCCATTCAGCTTTCTGAGCCGGCCTTCATCGGCCCCCATTACTCGCTGCCAGTGCTTCGGTAGGCGGCCAGCGCGGCATCGCGGCCGGCCACCAGGTCCACCAGCGGCGTGCGCGGATAGCCCGGCACCTTGTCGGCCAACAGCAGCGGGTGCTGCCAGGGCGCGAAACGCGCCTTCACCGGCAGTGCCGCCAGTTCCGGTACCCAGCGCGTGATGTAGCGCGCCTGCGGATCGAATTTTTCGGCCTGGGTGACCGGATTGAACACGCGGAAATACGGCGCTGCGTCGGCGCCGGTACCTGCCACCCACTGCCACCCCATCGTGTTGTTGGCCAGATCGGCATCCACCAGCGTGTCCCAGAACCAGCGCGCACCCTGCAGCCAGTGCACGCGCAGATGCTTGCAGAGGTAGCTGGCGACGATCATCCGCACCCGGTTGTGCATGTAGCCGGTGTGCCACAGCTCGCGCAGGCCGGCATCGACGATCGGCACGCCGGTGTTGCCGCGCTGCCAATCGTGCAGCTGCGCAGCGCTGGGATTGGCCCACGGGAAGCGATCAAAGCGCGGATTGAGGTTCTCGTTCGGCGTTTTCGGGAAGTGGTGCAGCAGGTGGTAGGCGAAATCACGCCAGCCCAACTGCCGCAGGTAGCCATCGATGTCTGCGTCGGTGCCTGCACTGCGCAGGCCCTCCAGCGCATGGGCGATACGCCACGGCGCGATCTCGCCGAAGTGCAGGTGCGGCGACATCCGTGAGGTGCCTACGCGGTCCGGCAGATCGCGCTGCTCGCGGTATCCACGCAGTGCGCCGTCCTCGAATACCGACAGCGCCTCCAGCGCACCGGCTTCGCCCGGCTGCCAGTGCTCCCAGAAGCCGGCGTCCCAGTCCAGCGTAGGTGCCAGCCGTAGCTCATCCAGCGTGAGGCTGTGGACCTCATGCCCCGGCAGGTGCTTCGGTGCCGCCTGCAGCGCGGGCAGGCGCCAGTGGCTGAGCACGTTTCGCCAGTACGGGGTGAACACCTTGTAAGGCTGCCCCTGCTGGGTCTCGATGTCCCAAGGCTCGAACAACAGGTTGCCGTTGCAGCTCTGCGCGTCGATGCCCTGCTCGCGCAGGGTACGCTTGATGGTCGCGTCGCGCGGCTGGGTGGCCGGCTCGTACTTGCGGTTCCAGTACACCGCCTCCGCGCCGGTGTCCTCGATCAGTGCCTGCAACGTGGCCAGGCTGTCGCCGCTGCGCAGTACCAGCGCCGAACCGCGCCCGCGCAGGTCGGCATCGAGCGCCGCCAACGAGCGGTGGCGCCAGGCATCCGATGCCGCGCCGGGCACCCACTCGCCCTCTTCCTGCGGCGCATGGATGTAGACCGGCACCGCCTCATGGCCGGCATCGAGCGCGGCCTGCAGGGCCGGGTTGTCCTGCAGCCGCAGATCGCGGCGGAACCACACCAACGCTACCGACACGTGCATCGCCTTCGTTCTGGATGGCGCACATGATAGCCAGCGGCGGTGAAGGCATTGCACGCAGGGGCCATCTGCCTGGCGGCCCGGTGTATCCACGCATGGCGTGGATCTACCTCGCGCGCGGACGATGACGATGGCGGCAGCCGTGCAGGCGGCGACCGCCTGCAGGCCTGGTCATTCACCGGGAGGGCGCGGCCTTGAAGCGATCCATCGCCTCGCTGATCAGCGCGCGGGCTTCGGCGGCATTGCCCCAGCCATTGAGCTGCACCGGGTTGCGACCAGCCGGCAGGTCCTTGTAGACACGGAAGAACGCTTCGATGCGCTGCCGTTCGATCTCGGGCAGATCGGCCAGATCGCGGATGTTGGCGTAGGTCGGGTCAACCTTGTCGGTGGGCACGCCGATGACCTTTTCGTCGTGCTCGCCATTGTCGATCATCTTCAGATAACCGATCGGGCGGAAGCGCACGATCACGCCCGGATGCAGCGGCTCGCGGGTCAGCACCAACGCGTCCAGCGGATCGTTGTCACCGGCCAGCGTGCGCGGCATCGAGCCATAGTTGGCCGGATAGGCCACCGGCATCGACTGGAAACGATCCACGTGCACCAGGCCGTCTTCCTTTATCTCGTACTTGGTGAAGCTGCCGGCCGGGATCTCAACCGCCAGGTTCACTTCGGCCGGGGCCTGCTTCGGCTGCGCCGCCAGAAACGGATGCAGCACGCTGTCGGCAGCGGTCACGGCACCGGCCACCAGCAACAGAGCTGCGCCGAGGGCGGCAAGTGGGGCACTACGTCGAGGTGTGTTCATGCAATAGCTCCTCATTCCCAGCAGCGGTCAGCGCGGCCCTTGGCAGTCTGCGCACGTGGGCATGCACGCGGGGTGATGCGCCCCTCGGGCAGCTCGATCTTCTGCGTGCTGCCATCGGCAGCGCGGCGCAGTTCGAAGGCGTCGTACAGACGGCCGGTGACGGTGCGGGCTTCGTACCGCAGGTGCTGCGGATCGATGTCCAGCACCTGGAACAGCTGGGTGTCTTCGGCCACCGGGTCCATGGTCTGTTTCGCCTCGTCGGACAGCCGGTACTGCTTCGGGCCAGCCACGGTCACCACGTACTGCGGCGTCGCGGCCTGCCCTTCACCCCGGCGGCCGTAGGTGTGGTCATGGCCCTGCAGCACCAGGTCCACCTTGTGGCGGCGGATCACCGGCTGCAGCACGTTCTGCAGCGCGGCGTTCTGGCGGCCTTCGCGCGGCGAATAGAACGGCTGGTGCAGCAGCACGATCGTCCACGCACGCGGGTTGCCGCTCAGTACAGTGTCGAGCCATCGGCCCTGCGCCTGCGCGGTACCCAGATCGAGGGCCGACGTGCCATCGAGCACCACCACGCGCACGTCCTGCACGTCGAACCAGTAGGTGCTGCTGGCAGCCGCTGCCGCACCATTGCCCGGCAGCGCGAACGTCACCGGCCAGTGCTTCCCCAGCACGCGGCGCTCCTGAGGCGTGTCCTCGAACTCTTCGAAGTACTCGTGGTTGCCGATGGCCGGGGCCACCAGGGTTTCCTGCGCCAACCAGCCGGTCGCCGCGAACCATTCACCCCATTCGGTATCGTCCGCACCGTCGCCACCGCTGACCAGGTCGCCCGCAAACAGACTCACCCGCGCGTCGGGCGCGGTCTTCTGCGCGGCCCGCACCACGCGGCTGACATGGCTGAGGTTCTTGTTCTGGGTATCGCCGAAGTACAGCAGGGTGAGCGGCTGACCGGGAACACCGGCGGTACGCACCTGGTTCCAGGCACTCCAGCCTCCATTGCCCTGCACACGATAGACATACAGTGTGTCCGGCTGCAGCCCATCCACCTGGGCACGATGATGATGGGACAGGCCGTTCTCGCTCTGCAGGGACTGTGTCGTCGCACGCAACTGGCGCACGCCTTCGATGGCCGGCGAATCACCGGCCACGGCCACTTCCAGCAGCGGCGACTGCACGCTGCCATCGGTACGCCAGGCCACCGCGAATGCGTGTGCCGGATCGGCCGACGGCGAGGCCACGATGCGGTCCGGCAATGGCGTGGCCGCATAGTGACGGCTGCCCTGCGGAACCTGGGTGTTGGGTTCGGCGGCGGCGCCCGCCAACAACGGCGCGGCAAGCAGCAGGCCCATCGCAAGGGCATTCATGCAACGACGGCTCATGCGCCACACTCCAGCGGCAGCGACAGCTGCTTGGCGATGGCTTCCCAGTCGAAGGCCACCACGCCCTGGTCGTCATGCACGGCATACAGCGCGCCATGCGGGAAGCGCGGGCTGGGCTGCTGCGTCATCCAGATGCCATCGGTGTTGGCCACGGTATTGCCCTGGAAGGCTCCGACCGGCTTCAGCGTATGGCGGTCGAACAGGTGGAACACACTGCGCTGCTTGCCTTGTTCGGTGGTGATCCACCAGCCGTCCTTGCCGCAGGTGCGCAGCATCACGCCTTCGGCCTGCGCCTTGAAGACATCGCGGCCAAACGTGGTACCGGTGAAGCGGCCAGCCAGCGTGTAGACCTTGAACTCGCTGGCGTAGCTTTCATCTTCCTCGGCGATCAGCAGGCGATCATTGGCTGGGTCGCCCCAGATCGACTCGACCACGCGCAGCGCGCCAGCCTCGCTGGTATCACCGATGCTGGCAGCCAGGGTCGCTTCGACCTGGGCGCCATCGCGGGTGACGTGGTACTGGCGCACGCGCTTGTCCAGCTCCGCCAACGGCGGCAGGATGTCCTTGCCCTGTGCATCTTCGCCGTTGTCCCAGGAATCGGTGACATAGACGCTGTAGCCATCGGCGCGGCGGTCCACCCACAGGCCGTACGGCTTGCGCAGATCGTCGGTGCCGAACACCGCCAACGGGGTGAAATCGGGCAGCGAAAGCACCTGCACGCGATGGTTGTCGCGCTCGACGATCCACAGCAGGTCATCGGTCACCGAAATGCCATTGGGACGGTCGAACTGGCCCAGTGCAGTGCCGGCGGTACCGACATCCCGCAGGTGCTGGCCGGTGCTGCCGTCATACACCACCAGCGTGTCGGTGGCCTTGGCGGTGGCGATCAGCCAGGTCTTTCCATCCGGCGCCTTCCAGGCCGCCGGCGAATCGATGTTGTCCTCCGGCGTCATCGGGGTCAGGAACGCCTCGGCGATGGTTGCTACAGAACGTGGGGTCTCGGCCGGTGCCTTCGCAGCGACATCGGCGCCGGCCGGAGCGGCCGCAGGCGTGCAACCGGCAGCAAGGCAGGCGGCCATCGCGGCGGCGAGCAGGGTCATGCCACGCGCCATCACAGGGCCACCTTCAGGCCAATGGCGTAGGTGCGGCCGTATTCTTCCATCTGCAGGGTGCGCGAACGGCTGCCCTGGTACAGCTCCAGCGGCTTGTCCAGCAGGTTCTGCGCTTCGAAGTACATGCTGATGCGCGGGGTGAACTTGTAGTCCAGCGAGAAGTCCAGCTGGGTGTTGGGCGCCACATAGATATCGAACGCGCGGCCAGCGCCGACGGTATCCAGGTACTCGCTGCGGTAGACCGCCGCCAGACGCGTGCTCAGGCCGTATTTCTCATAGCCGATGTGCGCGCTGTACACGTGCTTGGACGCGCGCGGCAGCATGAAGTCTTCGCCCTCGCGGTCAGCGATGCCGGCATCGAACTCGGTGTCCAGCCAGGTGCCGCTGGCGCCAACCAGCAGGCCGTCCAGTGCACCGGGCAGGAACGCCAACTGCTGCTGCCAGTTGAACTCGGCGCCACGTACGGTGGCCTTGCGGCCATTGATCGGGCGGGTCACGTCGTAGCCGTTGTAGGCCGGATCGTTCTGGCTGACGGTCTCCACGATGTAGCCGTCGATGGACTTGTGGAACAGGCCCAGCGAGACGATGCCGGTGCTGCCGATGTACTTCTCCACCGACAGGTCGATGTTCTTCGACTCGTAGGGATCCAGCTGCGGATTGCCCAGGCGCAGTTCTTCGTCACCGGCGTTCAGCGCGCGTCGCGGCGAGATGTCACCGAAAGACGGGCGCGAGACCGTCTTGTTGGCCGAGGCGCGCAGCACCCAGTCGTCGGCCGCGTCATAGCGCAGGTGCAGGCCCGGCAGCACATTGGTGTAGCTGCGGTTGGCCTGCACCGGGCTGACCGTGTAACCGTCATCGTCGTCCAGTTCGACGCTGTTGCCGGTGGCCTTGAAGCGGGTGTTTTCCACACGCACGCCGCCGATGATGCGCAGTGCGCCGATGTCCCAGGTGCCCATCGCATAGCTGGCGAAGACGTCTTCGCTGGCGGTGTAGTCCTCTTCCAGCGAGGTCGCGGCATTGCCGGCCACGTCCTGCGGACGCGCGGTGTAGCGGCTGCCGTTCTGCGCCCAGTAAGCGCGCATGGCCGCCGAGCTCATGCCCTGCCCCATCACGCCATGGCGGTGTTCCGGGTCGGCAGCGGTCCAGCTGTCCAGGTCGATGGCCGGGCCGCGGCGCAGCTCACTCTCGTCCACGTTGACATCACGGTCGCGCCAGCGGCCCAGCAGGCCGAACTTGATGCTGCTGTTGTCGCCGTCGAAGCGTACGTTGACCTGCGCGCTGCGCTCTTTGTCGTTGACCTGCTTGGGCGAGATCACGAAGCGGTCGAAGGCGTAGTTCGCGTTGTCCGTCCAGTCGCTGCTGCTGAGCGTATAGGTCGGCAGGCGGCTGCGCTGGTCCAGGGTACCGGACATGTCGTCGGCATCCAGCTCGAAACGCGCTTCCATTTCGTCGTTGACGCGCTCTTCGGTGCGGGTGTAACCGATCCTGTAGTCCACCACCGCGTTGGTGAGCTTGTTCTCACCGCCGAGGCTGGCGGCAAAGGTGTTTTCCTTCTTGGTGCGGTAACGCATGCGCTTCTGGATGGCGTCGGCAGGCAGGCCGTCCAGGCGGTACTGGTCGGTGCCGGTGGCCACCATGTCGGCGTCGTCGAAGTTGTAGATCACGCGCTGGCGCGTCTCGGCATCGTCGAACTGGCTGTACAGCGTGCGCAGGTAGTACTTGCTGTCTTCGTCCGGGCGCCAGTCCATGTTGAGGTTGGCACCGATGCGCTTGCGCTCGATCTCGTACTTGCGGTTCTGCAGGTTGATCGCGGTGACGTCACCTGGCTTCACGTCAGCAGCTTCGATGTCACCGTCGAGGTTGTCGTACTCCACTTCGGTGTTGTCCGACTCGAACTTGCGGTTCTGGTAATTCACGCCAAGCGCGATGCCGAAGGTATCGGCGAACACTTCGCTGTAGTTGAACGCGGCCTTGGGGCTGGTCTCGCCGGACAGCTGCTGATGGCTGGCTTCGATCTTGCCACGCAGGCTGCGGCCGTCGCGGTCGAAGGCCGAAGCGGATTCGACCAGCACCGCACCGCCGATGGCATCACCGGGCATGTCCGGGGTGGGCGACTTGACCACGCGCAGGCGCTCGGTCGAATCGGAGGGGATGACGTCCAGCGGCGCGGCGCGGCTGGAATCTTCCGGAGTACCCACGGCAATGCCGTCCACACTGACGCTGTTGAGGTTGGCGTCCAGGCCGCGGATGACCACGAAGCGGCCTTCGCCCTGGTCGCGGGTGACGCTGATGCCGGGCAGGCGCTGCAGCGATTCGGCCACGTTCTTGTCCGGGTACTGGCCCAGCGCGTCAGAGGACACCGCATCTTCGATGGCGTCGCTGCTGCGCTTCAGGTCGACCGCACGGATCTGCGATTCAAGCTGGGCGCGCACTTCGATGCGGTCCAGGTCGACCGCATCGGCGGCAAGCGCGCCAGTGGCGGCCAAGGCCTGCTGCCCCGCGGCCTGCAGCGGTGCTGCCAGCGACAGGGTCACGGTGATGGCCATGGCCAGCGGAGTCTTCATGTGCACTGGGAATCCCCATTCCTGTTAAGAATGGGTCTGCACGGTATGTCCGCAAGGTTGCATGGCCGTGACACCTCACTGCATATCCGGCGAAACCGACGTGGGCATCGCAGCGCCGATCCGGCAAAATGGGGGCCTCTCTCCTTTCCCCTTCCCGACCATGAAGATCGTCGAAGTGCGCCACCCCCTGGTGCAGCACAAGATCGGCCTGATGCGCAACGCCGCGCTCAGCACCAAGGATTTCCGCGAACTGGCCAACGAGCTGGGCACGCTGCTGGCCTACGAGGCCACCGCCGACCTGGAGACCGAACCGCACACCCTGCCCGGCTGGGCCGGCCCGGTTACCGTGCAGCGCATCGCCGGTGCCAAGATCACCGTGGTGCCGATCCTGCGCGCCGGCCTGGGCATGCTCAGCGGCGTGCTGTCGCTGATTCCAGCCGCCCGCGTCAGCGTGGTCGGCCTGCAGCGCGATGAGGAAACCCTGCAGCCGGTGCCCTATTTCGAGCGCCTGACCGGCCGCCTGGAAGAGCGCGATGCGCTGATCCTGGACCCGATGCTGGCCACCGGCGGCACCCTGATCGCCACCATCGACATGCTCAAGCGAGCCGGTGCGCGACGCATCAAGGGCATCTTCCTGGTCGCCGCACCGGAAGGCATTGAAGCGGTCAAGGCCGCGCATCCGGACGTGGAGATCTACACGGCCGCCATCGATGCCCAGCTCAACGACAAGGGCTACATCCTGCCGGGCCTGGGTGATGCCGGCGACCGCATCTTCGGTACCCGCGTGGTGTGATCCCGCGGCTGGGGTCGGATCCCTTTCGCAGAAAGGGCTCCGACCCCAGGTCCATCTTCACGTCGTTTTGCGGTGGGCAGGCGAATGCTCCGCGCACCCGCACCGCTCTCCCTGGAGATGCCATGAAAGCCTCGTTCCTGCTGGCCGCTGCCCTGCTCGTCGGCCTTCCCTTGGCCGCCACTGCCGCCACCCCGCAACAGCAGCGCATGGCTGACTGCTCGGCCAAGAACAAAGGATTGAAGGGCGACGCCTACAAGACCGCGCAGAGCGCCTGCCTGAGCGGCCACGCCACCGGAACCAAGGCCGCCACCCCGCAAGAGCGCATGAAGCAATGCAATGCGGATGCGGCGACGAAGAAGCTCGCCGGTGACGCCCGCAAGAACTTCATGAGCAGCTGCCTGAAGGCCTCCTAGCACAGACAGGCGATGTAGAGCCGAGCCCACACTCGGCTCAGCCGATCAATTCCAAAGCAAGCCGAGCATAGGCTCGGCTCTACAGGCCCAGCGCGCGCGCCTTCAGTTCGCCCTGCTCGTGCAGGGTCACGAAACGCCCTTTCTCATCCCGCCCCAGCTGCGCCATCGCTACCTGCGGGTCATGGGTGAAGAACAGATGCACGTTGCGCGCCAGCTTGTCTTCCAGGAAACGGCGCTTCTCGTCAATCAACAGCTCGGCATTGCGGTCGTAGCCCATGGTGATCGGCACGTGCACCCACGACCGCCCCGGGATCAGGTCGGCGCAGAACACCACGCCACCGTGGGCATCGGCGCCGGCATGCGCGTGGCCGACGATCTCGGCCAGCATCAGCCCCGGCGTGTGGCCATCGCTGTAGCTGAAGCGCACGCTGTTGCCCAGCACCTTCGAGTATTCGCCCTCCACCACTTCCAGGCGACCACTGGCCTGCAGCAGGCCCGGCAGTTCCGGAATGAAACTGGCGCGGTCGCGTGGATGCGGCTGCAGCGCCCGCTGCCAGTGCTGCGCACCGACCACGAACGTCGCGTTGGGGAACAACAGCTCCGGCCCGCGCCCTTCACTCCAGGCCGCCAGCAGGCCCCCTGCATGATCGAAGTGCAGGTGACTGAGCACCACCACGTCGATGTCCTCATGTTCGAAACCGGCCTCACGCAGCGAATCGATCAGCACGTGCTGGCTTTCCTGCACGCCGTAGCGGTCACGCATGCGTGGGTCGAAGAACGCGCCGATGCCGGTCTCGAACAGCACGGTCTTGCCATCCAGCGGGCTGGCCAGCAGCGCGCGGCAGGCCAGCTCGATGCGGTTGCGCTCGTCCGGAGCCGCCCACTTTTCCCACACCGCGCGCGGCGCGTTGCCGAACATCGCGCCGCCGTCCAGCCGCTGCGAGTTCCCACGAATCGACCATAGTTTCATGCGGCAATTATCGAGGGGGCCCCGTTAAATAATCGCTAGGCACAAAATGCTGAACCCCGCCGGAAGGCGGGGTTCTGGGGTATCGGTGATTCACGGGGTTGCCGGCCAGCGGCCGGCACGACCTTCAATGCGCCGGCACGACCTGGGCGCTGCCCACCGGGTTGCGCGGATCGCTGCCACCGTACAGCTTGTTGGCCCTGCGGTCCCACTCCACCGTCTGCAGGTTGCCCCAGACGTGGCTGGAGCCGCGGCCGCCAGCAGCGGTGTCGCCCGGCAGGTCGATCTTGTGGCCCATCGCCTGCAGCTGCTTCACCGTGTCCGCATCGAAAGCATCGCTCTCGGCTTCGATCAGGTCCGGCAGCCACTGGTGGTGGTAGCGCGGCAACGCGGCCACCTGCTGCGCGTCCAGGCCGGCGTCATAGCCGAGGATGCCCAGCAGCACCATGGTGATGATGCGGCTGCCCCCCGGCGTGCCCAGCACCACCACCTTGTCGGCGTTCTCCATGAAGGTCGGCGTCATCGAACTGAGCATGCGCTTGCCCGGCTTCGGCGCGTTGGCGGCATAGCCCATCACACCGAAGGCGTTCGGGGTGCCCGGCTTCAGCGCGAAGTCGTCCATTTCGTTGTTCAGCAGCACGCCGGTGCCCTTGGGAATCAGCCCCGAGCCGTACAGCAGGTTGACGGTCTGGGTGGCGCCAACGCGGTTGCCGTCACGGTCGATGATCGAGAAATGAGTGGTCTCGTCATCCTCCAGCGGGGTCGGGTTGCCCGACAGCAGGTCGCTGGGGGTGGCCTTTTCCGGGTGGATCGTGGCCCGCAGGCCCTGCGCGTAATCCTTGCTGGTCAGCACCTTCTGCGGGATCTGCACGAAGTCCGGATCACCCAGGAAGAAGGTGCGGTCGCGGTAGGCGCGGCGCATCGCTTCCACTACCAGGTGGGTGCGGTGGGCCGCATCCATCTGCTTGATGTCCCAGCCTTCGAGGATCTGCAGCATGCTGGCCAGGGCGATGCCACCGGAGGACGGCGGCGGCGCGGTGGTGATCTTCCAGCCGTTGTAGTCGAACACGATCGGCTCGCGCAGCTTCACCTGGTAGCCGGCCAGCTCCTCGGCCGTCCACGTGCCACCGGCCTGCTTCACGCCTTCCAGCAGCAGCTTGCCGGTCTGGCCCTTGTAGAAGCCATCACGACCGCCCGCGGCCAGGCGCTCCAGGGTCTGTGCCAGCTCCGGCTGCTTGAACAGATCGCCGGTGGCGATCGGCTTGCCGTTGCGCAGGTACACCTCGCGCGTGCCGGGGAAACGTTCCATCACCTCGCGACGCGAGGCGTAGCCCTTGGCCATGCGGTCATAGACCGGGAAGCCTTCACGGGCGATGCGGATGGCCGGCTGCAGCGAGGCCGACAGCGGCAGCTTGCCGTGCCTGGCCGACAGTTCCACCAGCGCGGCTGGCAGACCGGGAATACCGGCCGACCACGGGCCGTTGACCGAACGGTCACGGTCCAGATTGCCCTGCTTGTCCAGGAACGCCTGCGGAGTCGCGGCCGCCGGGGCGGTCTCGCGCGCATCCAGCATGATGTCTTTGCCGGTGGCTGCATCGTGCAGCAGGAAGAAGCCGCCGCCGCCCAGGCCCGAGCTGATCGGCTCGACCACGGCCAGGGTGGAGGACACCGCCACCGCCGCGTCGAAGGCGTTGCCGCCCTGCGCCAGGATGTCGATGCCGGCCTGGGTGGCCAGCGCATGGCCGCTGGCGATGGCCGCGCCATCAGGGCGCTGGGCACGGGCGGTGGTTTCGGCCCAGGCCAGCGGGCTCAGCACCAGGCCGAGCAGCAGCAGGGGGCGGACGATCAGCGTCTTCATTCGGATGGGGGCTCCGCGTAGAGTTCGGGGTGATCGTGCTGCAGCTGCCGCAGTTTCGCCAGCAGCTGGACTTCCGTTTCCACGATCTCCGGGTCCGGGTCGATGCATTCGACCGGGCAGACGACCACGCACTGTGGCTCGTCGAAATGACCCACGCATTCGGTGCAGCGCGCAGGGTCGATCACGTAGATGGTTTCACCCATCGAAATGGCCTGATTGGGGCAGGCCGGCTCGCAGACGTCGCAGTTGACGCAGAGCTCGTTGATTTTCAGCGACATGGCGATACTCCTCGCCCGCGCCTTGGGACAAGGACCGGCCCGCGCGGGCGCGCGGGCCGGTCAGGTCATCGGCAGTGCCACCGCAGTGGCAGCGCCCGGGCCACGCCGGAGCATGGCCGCCATGGCTCGGTCTTACTTGGCTTCGACGAAAATGTACTCGGCGCCGGTCGGCTGCACCGCCGCCTGCACGCGGGCGTTGTCAGCGGACTGGCCGATGAAGACGACGCGCACGCCCTTCATCGAATCCGGCGAGACATCCTTGAACACCGCCTGGATCATGTCGGCCATCTTGCCCGAGGCCGACGAACCGAAGGCCAGCATGTTGCCCGGCTGCACGCCACGGGCCACGGCCTGGGTCGCGCTTTCGGTCTGGCGCTCGTACTTGGCCTGGAAGTCCGGGTCCGATTCCGGCGCCGCTTCAGCCTCGGCTTCCAGGCCCGCGCCGATGCCGAGCGCCACTGGGG
>NZ_JBNNHG010000024.1:0-37677 GCF_050268705.1 Stenotrophomonas sp. NPDC077659
GCAGCGGCCTGCGGGCGGCGTGGTGGTGCTCACGGCGGATGCGGCCGCAGCCGGTGCATTGCCAGCCAGTGATGGCCCGCTGCTGCTGTTGCCGGAAGCGGCGGATGCCGCTGGCGGCCAACGCGTTCCCGACCTGGCCACGGCACTGCGCCAGCATCCGGCATCCACGCTGACCTTGGTCGGCGCGGGCCTGGCTGCACGTGACCGCGATGCGGTCCTGCCAACGACCGTGCGGTGGCAGGCTTCACCCCTGCCGCATGGCTGGATCGCGCTGCAGCCCCCGACCGATGCGGCGCCCGGCGCGCGCTTCGACGTGTACGCACAGGCGCGTGGCGCAAGCGGTGGGCGCGCGGAACTGCTGGACCCGGCCGATACCGTGGTTGATCGAGGCGCAGTAGCCGCCGATGGCAGCGTGCGGCTCAGTGGCATCGCCCGTGCGCCGGGGCGCAGCGTGTTCCATCTGCGCCTGCTGGATGCACAGGCTCATGTGCTGGACAGCGTGCCGGTGCCACAGCAGACGCTGGCCGCGCCACCGCTGCGCCTGCTGGTGCGTGCCAGCGCGCCTGGGCCGGAGCTGAAGTACCTGCGCCGCTGGGCCACCGATGCCGGCCTGCGCGTGCAGGTACAGGCCGATACCGGCGCCGGGCTGAGCGTGGGCGATGGCGCAGTGGCACTGGATGCCAACACGCTGACGCGCAGCGATCTGCTGCTGCTGGACGAACGCAGCCTGGCCGCACTCAATGGCGGGCAGGTTGCCGCAGTGCGCCAGGCCCTGCGCGATGGCCTCGGCGTGCTGGTGCGCAGCGCCGGTGCACCGTCGGCCAGCGCGCGCCTGCGCCTGCGCGATCTCGGTCTGCCGCTGCAGGGCGATGGCAGCAGCCATGCCGTCGAACTGCCTGGCGACGGCGAGAGCGCCCTGCTGTCCGCACGCCGCGGCCCCATGGACTCGGCCACCCTGCCCACCACCGACGGCGAAGCAGCCGACCGCAGTTCGCACAGCGCGGCCCTGCCTTCGCTGGAAGCTCTGGATCTGCAGCCCATCGGCAGCAACGCCCTGCTGCACGATCGTGCAGGACAGGCACTGGGTGGCTGGCGCAGCGCCGGCAAGGGCCGCATCGGCCTGCTGCCGATTACCGACAGCTGGCGCTGGGTGCTGGCCGGTCGCGATGATCGCCACGGTGAGCTGTGGAGCGGCGTGATGGCGACATTGGCCCGCGCGCAGGCCGGCACGGATGCATTGTGGTCGCCGCAGGCACAGGCCTGGATGGGCGAGCGCGTCGCCCTGTGCGGCGTGCAGGCACCGCTGCAGGCGTTCGATGCGAAGGGTGCAGGCGTGCCACTGGTGGTGGATGGCACCCCATCATCCCTGCGCTGCGCCGGTTGGTGGCCGCGCACGGCAGGCTGGCATCGCCTGCAGCACGGCGAGGCGACCGTCTGGCGCTACGTGTTCGATGCGGAGGAGGCCGCGCC
The DNA here is from genome assembly GCF_050268705.1 of Stenotrophomonas sp. NPDC077659. NCBI lineage: Bacteria > Pseudomonadati > Pseudomonadota > Gammaproteobacteria > Lysobacterales > Lysobacteraceae > Stenotrophomonas > Stenotrophomonas sp. NPDC077659. The sequence goes on from NZ_JBNNHG010000024.1 coordinate 1,471, forward strand.
CCTGCACCGGCAGTCGATGTTCGACGCGACGGCGCAGGCGTTGGCGTCGGCCATGCCTGCCAGTCGCGCGGTGATGCAGCCGGTGCCAGGCTCGCGCTGGCCGTGGTGGCTGGCGTTCGTGCTGTGCGCCTCGCTGCTGTGGTGGCTGGAACGGCGGCGCTGAGCCCGGGGCCGGATCCCCTTCGCACGCGAAAGGGCTCTGACCCCCACCCATGAAGCATCCACGCATGGCGTGGATCTACTTCCGGTATACGCCGTTGAAGCGGACGTTCATGCCGCCACATTCGCTGTTGTCCGACACCACCAGCACATCGCCCAGCAATTGCGCGTGCACCTTGCAGCTGTCCTCGACGAAATCCACCTGGCTGCCGCGCGGTGTGGCCGATGCACTCACCGCGCCGATGTGCGGGCCGCCCGGCCGTTCGGCCAGCGACGGGTTGGCCGAGGGCCAGTACGCATCGCCGTCCACCAGCAGCTGGCTGCCGCGCACCCGGATCTGCAGGCCGTTGTCGCCATCTTTCCAGTCGCCGGCCCAGCCCTGCAACGTGGGCGTCACCTGCGCTACCGGCTGCAGCTTGCTGCGGTCCACCCAGCCGGCACTGCCGCCCACCTTGTTGGGGAAGAAGGCGCAGCGGTACGGGCCGAGGTCGCGGCCGGTCACCACCGTATCGCCGCTCACCACATAGCTGCGCTGGCGGCAGGCGGGCTCGCCCTTGGCCGGGCAGCCGTCCAGGTCACCCAGCAGGTACAGGCGCGGCGTGCCCACCACCTTGGCAACGGCGAAATCCGATTGTCCGGAAGGGAAAGCGCCATTGCGGCAGGAGCCATCGTCAGCCAGACCGCTGGCTGCAGCGGCCAGCGGGCTCAGCGTGGCAAGCAGAAAGAAGGAACGCAGCAGCATCCAGGCAGCCTCGGGTCGAAAGACGGCAGGATAGCGCCTACTTCCCGACCGACGCACCGCAGCCATCCTGCTGCTCGCAGAACTGAAGCGCGCGCCGCTGCTGTTCGGCACTCAGCTCCGGCGGCGGCCGGGCAATGGCGGACTGGATCTGGTCCGGTCCACCGGTAAGCTTGTTCAGGCCTTTGCCCGCGGCGGTCAGGCCTTTCACCACGCCCATCATGATGTAGCCGCCACTCAGGCTCACCTGTTCGGGCGACGGCGGCTCGCTCCAGTCACGGCTGAAGCGGTTATCGCCGAACTTCACCGGATTCTTGAAGCGGTACAGGTCCAGCGGCTCGTCGTCTTCGGGTTTCAGCGCCCGCACTTCGCCCAAGGTGGTGACGTCGCCCTGTGGCGGCGCGGCGGCCTCGGCGGCCGGTATCCCGGTTGCCGGCGCCGGTTCGGGCACCGGTGCGGCCTGCTGCGCGTGCGCGGTGACGGCCAGCATCATGCCGGCCAGAAGTGCTCCCTGCAGTTTCCGTCGTGCCACAGCCGTTGCCCTGTCTGTTGCGTCCAACTCCCGAGGATACGCATCGCGGCTTCAGATTTCGTTTTCCCGGGGACAGGCGTTCAGCCCGCGATTGCCGATGCCCTGCCGTGCGCGCGCGGGCCCACGTACTGAATGGTTTACTGCATCCCGGCGCGCGGTCTCACACCCTGAGACCCATCTGTGGTGCCATGTGACCCCTCGCAATCCGTCCTGGCTCTCTCTTCCATGGCCTACGAACTCGCCAAGCGCACTGCCGACGCCGAGCAGAAGCTCGCCACCCGCGACGGCCTGCCCGCGCGCGATGGCGCCCTGCTCAGTGCGCGCCTGCAGCGCCGCTACCACGACCGCATCAATGGCAGCTTCGCCATTCCCGGTCGCGAGGGCCGCTACGCGCCCATTCCCGCTTCGGTGCCGCCCGCCCTGGCCGCCGCACTGAAGGCACGCGGCATCGAGCAGCTGTACAGCCACCAGGCCGAAGCGTGGGAGGCCAGCCAGCGCGGCGAGCACGTGGCCATCGTCACCCCCACCGCCAGCGGCAAGTCGCTGTGCTACACCCTGCCGGTGGTCAGCGCGGCCATGCAGGACAAAGCCAAGGCGCTGTACCTGTTCCCGACCAAGGCGCTGGCCCAGGACCAGGTGGCCGAACTGCTGGAACTCAACCGCGCGGGTGATCTGGGGGTCAAGGCCTTCACCTTCGACGGCGACACCCCCGGCGATGCACGCCAGGCCATCCGCCTGCACGGCGACATCGTGGTGTCCAACCCGGACATGCTGCACCAGGCCATCCTGCCCCACCACACCAAGTGGGCGCAGTTCTTCGAGAACCTGCGCTACATCGTCATCGACGAAGTGCATACCTACCGCGGCGTGTTCGGCAGCCACGTCACCAACGTGCTGCGCCGGCTCAAGCGCATCTGCGCGTTCTATGGCGTGCAACCGCAGTTCATCCTGTGCTCGGCCACCATCGGCAACCCGCAGGCGCATGCCGAGGCCCTGATCGAGGCGCCGGTCACCGCCATCACCGAATCCGGCGCGCCCAGCGGGCCCAAGCAGGTGCTGCTGTGGAACCCGCCGGTGATCAACCCGGATCTGGGCCTGCGTGCCTCGGCACGTTCGCAGAGCAACCGCATCGCGCGCATCGCGATCAAATCCGGGTTGAAGACCCTGGTATTCGCGCAGACGCGGTTGATGGTGGAAGTGCTGACCAAGTACCTGAAGGACATCTTCGACCACGACCCGCGAAAGCCGCCACGCATCCGCGCCTACCGTGGTGGCTACCTGCCCACCGAGCGCCGCGAGACCGAGCGGGCGATGCGCGCGGGCAACATCGACGGCATCGTCAGCACCTCGGCGCTGGAACTGGGCGTGGATATCGGCAGCCTGGACGTGGTCATCCTCAATGGCTACCCCGGCAGCGTGGCCGCCACCTGGCAGCGCTTCGGCCGCGCCGGTCGCCGCCAGCAGCCCGCGCTGGGGGTGATGGTGGCCAGCTCGCAGCCGCTGGACCAGTACGTGGTGCGCCATCCGGATTTCTTCGCAGAGGCTTCGCCCGAACACGCGCGCATCGCCCCGGACCAGCCACTGATCCTGTTCGACCACATCCGCTGTGCCGCCTTCGAACTGCCGTTCCGGGTCGGCGATGGCTTCGGCCCGATCGATCCGGACGTGTTCCTGGAGGCGCTGGCCGAAACCGAAGTCATCCACCGCGAGGGCGAGCGCTGGGAATGGATCGCCGACAGCTACCCGGCCAACGCGGTCAGCCTGCGCGCGGTGGCCGATGGCAACTTCGTGGTGGTCGACCGCAGCGATGGCCGCCAGCAGATCATCGCCGAGGTCGACTATTCAGCTGCTGCGCTCACGTTGTACGAAGGTGCCATCCACATGGTGCAGTCCACCCCGTACCAGGTGGAAACGCTGGACTGGGAGGGCCGCAAGGCCTACGTCACGCGCACGCATGTGGACTACTACACCGACAGCATCGACTTCACCAAGCTCAAGGTGCTGGACCGCTTCGATGGCGGCGTGGCCGGCCGTGGCGATTCGCACCATGGCGAAGTGCACGTGGTGCGCCGCGTGGCGGGCTACAAGAAGATCCGCTACTACACGCACGAGAACATCGGCTACGGCCCGGTCAACCTGCCCGACCAGGAACTGCATACAACTGCGGTGTGGTGGCAGCTGCCACAGGCGCTGCTGCTGCGCGCGTTCGCCAGCAAGCAGGATGCGCTGGATGGCTTCCTCGGCGCCGCCTACGCACTGCACATCGTCGCTACCGTGGCGGTGATGGCCGATGCGCGCGACCTGCAGAAGTCGGTCGGCAACGGCGATGGTTCCTGGTTCGCGATTGCCGACCAGACCGGTCGTGGCCAGCTGCGCGGTGGCGAGGGTGATCCCGGCATCGTCGAGCTGCTGCAGGAATTCGTGCCCACCGTGTACCTGTACGACAATTTCCCCGGCGGCGTCGGCCTGAGTGAGCCGCTGTGGCAGCGCCAGGCCGAACTGGTGCAGCGCGCACGCGAGCTGGTGCAGCGCTGCGACTGCAAGGCCGGCTGCCCCGCCTGCGTCGGCCCGGTGCTGGCCGCGCAGGAAGAAGATGAAACCTCGCCACGTGCGCTGGCGCTGCGCGTGCTGGATCTGTTTGATGCCGAAGCATGCCAGCAGGTGCGCGACGTGGTGGTGACCGTGCGCGACCCGATGGAACTGCTGGCACCGTGAGCCTGAGCCTGGACAAACTGCGCCTGCTGCGGAAGCAGGCCGGCGACCCGAAGGCGGGCACGCCCGCCGCGCCCGAGCCGCCGCCGGCAGCACCGGCTCCGGTAGCCGCCAACGATGCACGGCAACCCGCAGCCGAACGTTCGGTGTTTGCCTGGGTGGAACAGGAGATCCGCCACAAGCCAACCGGCACGGCGGCACCTGCCACGGCGCCGGCCGCGCTGCGGCGGCCTGAAGTGGGCGGCCTGCATCGCCTGCTCGGCCTGCGCACGCGCGGTACCGCCGCCCCGCTGCGGGCCATCGCGCAGGACCGGCAACTGCCCGGCGAGGAGATCGCGCCCGGCCTGTTCCTGATCGAATCGCTGCAGCCACAGGCGATTCCACCGCAACCGTTGTCGCTGGATTTCGCGCGCCGCGACGGCGAGCACGTGGCCGCGCGCGACCTGCTGTTCTTCGATACCGAAACCACCGGCCTGGCCGGTGGCACCGGTACCCGCGCCTTCATGATCGGCGCCGCCGACTGGCATGTGTGCCCGCAGCGCGGCGAAGGCCTGCGCATCCGCCAGCTGCTGATGTCCACCATGGCCGCCGAGGACGCGATGCTGGCCACCTTCGCCAGCTGGCTGCAGCCGTCCACGGTGTTCTGCAGCTACAACGGCCGCAGCTACGATGCGCCGCTGCTGAAGGCCCGCTACCGGCTGGCCCGGCAGCGCGACCCGATCACCGCGCTGGAACATGTGGATCTGCTCTACCCCACACGCCGCCGTTATCGCGGCAGCTGGGAAAACTGCAAGCTGTCCACCATCGAACGCCAGCTGCTGCGCGTGGTGCGTGAGGACGACCTGCCCGGCTCGGAAGCACCCGCTGCGTGGCTGCGTTACCTGCGCGGCGGCGATGCGGTGAACCTGCGCCGCGTGGCCGACCACAACCACCAGGACGTGGTGACCCTGGCCCTGCTGCTGCAGCGGCTGATCCGCGAGGAACAGCGCGAGCGCGAAACGCTGGCGCTGGTGCAGCCCTAGCCGGGCGCGGATTCAGGCGGCGTTGACACCACTGACACGCGCAGCGGCGACACTGCCCGCTGTCCCTTCACCGGAGCCGTGCCCATGCGCCCTACAACCCTGTTGCTGCTGGCCAGCATCCTCCCGCTTGCCGCCTGCAGCCATGCGGGTACCAGCAGCACTGCTGATACCGGCCCCCTGCCGGCCAAGGGTGCCGAGGGTCCGCACGAATGCCGCCCCGAGGCGCTGGAAGCATTCACCGGCAAGACCGCCGACGAGGCCACGATCAAGAAACTGGTGGCCGACAGCGGTGCGCGCAACGCGCGGGTGGTCAAGCCGGGCATGGCGGTGACGATGGATTTCCGCCAGGACCGGGTAACCGTGCACGTGGATGCACAGAACAAGATCGAACGCGCCAGCTGCGGCTGATGTTGCCGGCCAGCGGCCGGCACTACCAGGAGATGGGGTAGTGCCGGCCGCTGGCCGGCAAGCCGTATCAGAGTTGCTGCGCCTTGCCACTGGCCATCGCGCGGGCGATCACCTGCTTCACCTGTGCCGACGCCTGCGCCTGCACACGGGCCTGCTGTTCGCCCAACGCTGCCTGCTTGTTGCCCAGCGCCGCCTGGCGCAGGCCCAGCTGGGCCTGCTGGTCGGCCAGTTCGCTGATGTCCTTGCTGTGCGCGTCCTGCACGGCCTGCACTTCGCGCATCGCCAGACGCGCCTCGGCAGCCGCCTGGCGGGCAATCGCGGCGTCATCCATCGACCCGCTTATCGCCCTGGCCGCCTCGGCCGCGGCCTGACGGTTGATGTCGGTTTCGCGCAGGGCCTTGCTGGCGGCCTGCGTTGCCGCACGGCTGATTTCCCGGGCGTGCACGGCCTGCTTGCGACCCAGTTCACCCTGCTGGCGCCCCAGTGCGCCCTGCTCGCGGCCGAGCTGGCCCTGCTGCCGGCCCAGTTCGGCCGACTGCGCATAGACGCGCTGCAGCGGTTCGATCAGTGCAGGGTCACGTACGGCGTAGCGCTTGCTGCCTTCGCGGAACCACAGCACCGGGCCATCGCGGCCGACATCATGGCGCGCCTGCTTGATGTCATCGAGGGTGGCGTTGGCATAGCTGCGGCCGTGGTCGATCAGCACGTGGCCACGTTCCAGGTCGTTGCTGAGGTGCAGCTGGCCCACGGTGGTGTAGCTGTCGTCGCCATCCTCGTCGTCCACAGGGGGAGCCGGGGGTGCCGGCGGCGCTGCGGGGGCAGCCGGGGCGGCAGGCGGCGGCATCACCATGTGGGGGGCGGTGGCAGGCACCGCGGGTGCGGCCGGCGCGGCGGGTGCTGCCGGCGCCGGCGGGGGTGCAGGGGGCGCTGGCGGAATCGGAGCAGCCACCAGACGCATCGGCGCCACCCCCACCGCCAGCACCACGGCGGTCAGGCCGAAGGCGAGGATGCGCGGGCAGGCACGGCGCGGCTGCAGGCTCAACAAGCGACGTTTGAGACTGGTGGTGCTGGGCGCAGCGCTGGCCACGCCCAGGTGCGGCTGCGGCGCCACACCCAGCTGCAGCAACAGACGGCCATAGGCATGGCGGCTGGCACCGTGCTGCCCAACCACCGCCGCATCCACCGCTTCCTCGCGGGCCTGTGCGTATTCGCGTACGGCCAGGCGCAACAGCGGGTGGAAGAAGAACAGGTGCTGGGCCAGTGCAGGCAGCAGGCCCCACTGCAGGTCGCGGCGCTGCATGTGCTGCAGCTCGTGGGTCAGCGCCAGATCCAGCGCATCGCCCTGCAGCGCAGTGGCACCGGCCGGCAGCAGCAGCACCGGGCGTAGCGGCCCAACCAGCTGCGGCGCATCCACCTGCTCGCTCATCCACAGGCGCGGGGCGCGGCGCAGGCCGTGGGCATCAGCGGCCAGCTGCAGCGCCTGCACCAGTGCGGCATCTTCGCAGGGATGCGAGGCCGCCAGCAGCGCGCGGCACTGCCGCCACTCGCCGAAGGTACGCCAGGCCATCAGCAGCACGCCGGACAGCCACAGCGCGCCCAGCGCCAGCGCCCACCCGGCCATCGGCGATGCGCCGTTGCCGATGGACGCCGCGATGTCATGGGCCTGATCGATCGGTGCCGCTGCCAACAGCTGCGCCGACGCCTCCGGCGCCATCGGATGGATCGCATCGGCGGCCAGATCGGTGGCGGTCATCGCCACGGCTTGGGGCGCCGGCAGCCAGGCCAACTGCAACGGCTGGCTCCAGAACAGGCCCACCACCGCCTGCAGCGACACCAGCCACCAGAGGCGGCAGCGGGTGCTGGCCGACAGCGACGGCAGCGCGCGGCACAGCCCGTACACCAGGGCCACCAGCAGCACGGTCTGCAGGCTGGTCCAGCCCAGACGTTCCAACAGCGGAATCAGCATCGTGGTGTCCATGGCTCAGCCCTCGTGGCGACGCGATTGAAGTTGGGCGACCAGTGCTTCCAGTTCGGCCAGCTCGTTCTCACTGACTTCCTGGCGCTGCGACAGGTAGGCCACGAACGGCGACACCGAGCCCTGCAGGGTGTTGTCGACGAACTGGGCCACGGCGCCCTGCAGCACGCTGTCCGGGCCACGGGTGGCCTGGTAGCGGTAGACCCCTTCCTGCTGCTCGCGCTGAAGATACCCTTTGGCACGCAGCCGCTCCATCATCGTCAGCACGGTGGAACGGGCCAGCCCACGGGCCTCGCCGTAGCCACTGGCGACCTCACCGACGCTGGCCGGCGCATGTTCATCGATGTACTGCAGCAGGGCCAGTTCCTGGTCCCCGATGGTCTTGCCACGCATGACACCACTCCATTGACTACACGTGTAGCTACTGTCTGCTTGACGACAGCTGTAGTCAACCCCTCGGAAGTCATGGGCCGACGAACGGTTTGGGGAGAGTGACCTTATTCAGCGGCGTAAAGATTGTCGCTTGCTACAAACATTCAAACAATTTCGGGAAAGTCTGACGTAATGCGGCGTTGGAAAGGCCGCACGTGTTCAATAGACCGACAATTTTTAGAAAGGCCGGCACCAGCTTCAGCCGGTCGATCGGACGGATCACCGCCTGCACGTAGGCACCGCGGGTCTCCAGATCGAAATCCCAGTCGCGCAGAGTGGCCTGCCGCTGCACGGTGCGGAAGCGCTGGGCGATGTTGTCCTGCCACTGTCCATCCGCGCCGGCATCCACAACCAGTTCGGCCAGCGCGGTGTGCGGGCGCCACGTCGTGTTGAAAATCAGCCCACGATGGGTTTCATCGTTGAACCGTTCCTGCTGCGCGCCGCCTTCGGTGAAGGTGACCCAGCGCTGGTTGCGGTAGTCGTTCTGGTAGGCCTTGGCGGCCCACGTCCAGTCAGTGCCGATGCGGCCGTCGACGTGCAATGCAGTCTGCCGGGTCTCGCGTTCGCTGCGGTCTTCCCTGGCGTAAGCGGGCGACTATGTTGGATCGGCCTGCAGTTCGGCGTAGCTCAGGTAGCCCGCTTCCAGTGCCGCGTTCCTGTAGTAACGGGTGGTCAGGCCGCCGCGCCAGGCGCCGTCCGGGTCGGTGTAGAACCATTTGCCCGCGAAGCTGCGCTGGGTTGCATCGGCATGGTCGCGTTCGCCGGCGGACTGGCGCCAGCCGATGAAGTAGTTCTGCGACCACGGTCCGTACTCGAAGCCTTTGGCCAGCTGCAGATCCTGCGTGCCGAAGCTGCCGGCGGTCACGCTCAGCTGGCCGTCATTGCCACCCTGGCGGGTGACCACGTTGACGTCGCCGGCAATGGCGTTGAGGCCGTAACGCGCATCGTTGGTTCCGCGCACGATGTCGATGGCGGTGATGTCCAGCGGCCAGACGGCATCGAGGTAGGGCATGCCACCGGCATTGTCGTTGCTGGGGATGCCATCGATCAGCAGCTTCACAGCGTTGATGCGGCCTTCGCCGTTGAAGCCGCGGAACGAGAACCGGCCCGCATCGGTGCCCATCTTGAACTGGGTCACCTGCACGCCGAGCGCGTTCATCAGCAGCTCCCAGCTGTGTTCGACCCGCTGCGACTGCAGCAGGTCTCCGCCGATGACGTCCACCGAACTGCAAATCGAGCGGATGGGGCGCTCCCGGAAACCGTCGCCGCTCACCTGGACGGTGCCCAGGGTGAGTGCGGTGCCGTCCTGCGCGCGCGCGGGTGGGAACAAAGGAAAGGCAGCCGAGCGCGGTGGCCAGGCTGAGCAGATGTGGGGTATGGAAAGAGATCCGGGTCATGGTCATGGCACGCAGCGCCGCCCGCCATGAGGCGGGAGACGCGGGAATCGGGGAAACGCGCGCACGCCCGTGCCGTCAGGCGCAGGCGTTGGGCAGCATCCGCAGAGGTCATCCGTCCACGCGGTGGGCGCGGACGATCAGGCCAACCGTGGCGGCCCGCGGGCCCCCAGATGCCCGGCAGCGACGCGGCCAACCCAACGGCGCGTCCAGACCACGGCAAAGCGCGGCGGGCGCCAGCCGATCAGCGCCATGAGCAGCGCCACCAGCAGGCTGATCATGCGTGCTGCAATCAGGCAGTAATCGCACTCCACGCCCATGTCATGGCCGGCATGGGTATCGGTGCGGGTCGTCGTGGAGACGTCATGCGGGTCATGTGCGCCCGCATCTGCGGCCATCGCATGATGATGGGCAGGGTCGCCCGGCATGTGCATCGCCGGCGTGCTGTGCGGGACCGCCAGCACCGGCGGCTCCGGCGGCTGTTCCGTGCCGTGCGCCAGCCACCGGCTTACCAGCGGGGCAAGCAGGATGAGCAGCACGGCGATGACCGCCATCAGGCTGAGGCTGCTGTGGAAGGGCACGGGGCGCACGCGTGCATTGTAGGGCACGACTGTGCGGCAGCCCTGTACGGGGTGCTTCAACAACACGGCCGCCGGGGGCGGTTCCCTGCCCCGGGCGGCCGTGTGCTGTGCCGTTCGCTACCCTCAGCGGAACACGAGCCCGCCGTCGATCAGCGGCGCCTGCCCGGTCATGTAATCCGAATCCGGGCCGGCCAGGAAGGCGACGAAGGCGGCCACGTCGTCGGGCGTCTCGGCGCGGCCGAGCGCGATCCCGCCGACAAACTTCGCGTAGGTCTCGCCGATCGCCGCGCCGGTGACTTCGGCCATGCGCTTGTCGATCTCCACCCACATGTCGGTGCCGACCACGCCCGGGCAGTAGGCGTTGACGGTGATGCCGTCGGCCGCCAGTTCCTTGGCTGCGGCCTGGGTCAGCGCGCGCACCGCGAACTTGGTCGAGGAATACACCCCCAGCAGGGCGTAGCCTTCATGCCCGGCGATCGAGCTGGCGTTGATGATCTTGCCCTTGCGGCCACGTGCCTTGAAGCTGGCCGCTGCAGCCTGGATGCCCCACAGCGTGCCCTGCACGTTCACCCGGTAGATCCGTTCGACCTCCTCGGCGGTGACCTCGGCCAGCGGTTTGACCTGGGCGATGCCGGCGTTGTTGACCATGATGTCCAGCCCGCCCAGCTCGGCTTCGGCGTGCGCGACGGCAGCGAACACCTGCTCACGGTCGCCCACGTCGGCGACGACGTGCGTGGCGCGCCGTCCCATTTCCCAGACCTCATCGGCCACCGCCTGCAGCTTGGCCAGATCCAGGTCCACCAGCACCAGGTCCGCCCCCTCGCGGGCCAGCCGCAGCGCGATGCCGCGGCCGATGCCCTGGGCCGCGCCGGTGACCAGCGCGACCTTTCCATTGATTGCCATTGCCATTGCTCCTTTGACGCTAGAACGCACCGTCGATGTCGGTCACTGCGATCAGCTTGTGGTTGACGAATTCCTTGATACCCAGGCCGACCAGCTCACGGCCGTAGCCGGAGCGGCGCACGCCACCGAAGGGCAGGTCCGCGGCCACGCCGGTCGGGTGGTTGATGTAGACCATGCCGGTGGAGATCTTCTGCGCCACCTTGATGCCGTGCGGGATGTCACGGGTGAACACCGAGCCGCCCAGGCCGAACGGCGAGTCGTTGGCGATGCGGACCGCGTCGGCCTCGTCGCGGGCGCAGATCACCTGCGAGACCGGGCCGAAGAACTCCCAGCCGTAGGCCGGGTTGTCCTCGGCCATGGTCAGCAGCACCGGCCGGAAGAACGCGCCGGTGGACGGGACCTCCGCACCGAGGACCTCCACCTGCGCACCGTGCGCGACGGCCTGCTCCACCTGCCGCTGCAGGTCCTCCAGCGCGCCCTGCGAGGACAGCGGCGCCAGCGTGGTGGACGGGTCCATCGGATCGCCGGCCTTGAGCGCGGCAACGCCGGCCTTGTACTTCTGCAGGAAGGCATCGTAGATCTCATCGACCACGATGATGCGCTTGGACGAGCAGCACACCTGCCCGCTGTTCCAGTGGCGCCCGGTCACCGCCCACTGCGCGGCCTTGTCCAGGTCGGCGTCGGCCAGCACCACGAAGGCGTCGGCGCCGCCCAGTTCCATGGTCGACTTCTTCAGCGCATTGCCGGCCTGCGCCGCGACGATCGCACCGGCGCCTTCCGAGCCGGTCAGCGCCACGCCGTGGACGCGCGGATCTTCGATGATCGTCTGGATCTGGTCACGGGTGGCATAGAGGTTCCTGAATCCCCCCTCGGGCAGGCCGGCCTCGCGGAACAGCGCCTCGAACGCCGCCGCGCACTGCGGCACGTTCGAGGCGTGCTTGAGGATCAGCACGTTGCCGGCGGCCAGCTGCGGCGCGGCGATGCGCACGATCTGGTAGTACGGGAAATTCCACGGCTCGATCGCCAGCAGGATGCCCTGCGGCTCGTGCTCGACCCAGGCCTCGGTGTAGGAGGGATGCCGGCTCGGCAGTTTCTCCGGCGCGAGCAGCGCCTCGGCGTTCTCGACGTAGTACTCCAGGATCTGCGCCGAGAGCTCGACCTCTGCCTCCGCTTCGGCCAGCAGCTTGCCCATCTCCAGGGTCAGCAGCGTGGCGTAGTCGGTGTGGCGGGCGCGCAGGAGGCTGGCCGCCTTCTGCAGCACCTTCACGCGTTCGGCGATGGCCAGGTCCTTCCAGGTCGCGAACGCGGCGTGGCCCTGCTCCAGGGCCTGGGCGACCTCGGCGTCGGTGGCGTTGGGGAAGGTCTTGACGACCTGGCCGGTGTACGGATTGGTGGTTGCGTATGCCATGTTTCTGCTCCGATAGGGGGGGGAAGTACGGAACGAAGGTGGATCGGGAAGCGACCCTGGATTCAGGCGGCCAGTTCCTTGACCGCCTGGACCATCGCGGTGAGCACGGCCTGTGCATCACCATAGACCATGTCGCAGTTGTCGCCGTAGAACAGAAGGTTCTCCACGCCGGCATACCCCTTGCCCTGGCCGCGCTTGATCACATAGACCTGGCGCGCCTGGTCGGCATTGAGGATGGGCATGCCATAGATCGGCGATGCCTTGTCGGTGCGCGCGGCCGGGTTGACCACGTCGTTGGCGCCGATCACCAGCGCCACGTCGGTGCTGGCGAAGGCATCGTTGATGTCTTCCATGTCGTAGATCAGGTCGTAGGGCACGCCGGCTTCCGCCAGCAGCACGTTCATGTGCCCGGGCATGCGCCCGGCGACCGGGTGGATCGCGAACTTCACATCGACATCGGCGGCCTGCAGCAGCTTGACCAGCTCGTACAGCCGGCCCTGCGCCTGGGCCACCGCCAGGCCGTAGCCCGGCACGATGATCACGCTGGAGGCGTAGCGCATCGCCACCCCGGCATCGCCGACGGTGACCGAGGTCAGGCGCCCGGCAATCTCGCCCTGCGCGGCGGTGGCGCCATCGCCGAAGTTGGAGAACAGCACGTTGCCAAGCGAGCGGTTCATCGCCTTGGCCATCAGCACGGTGAGCAGCGTACCGGCCGAGCCGACCACCATGCCGGCGATCATCAGTGCCGGATTCTGCAGCGCGAAGCCTTCCAGGCCCACGGCCAGGCCGGTGAAGGCGTTGTACAGCGAGATCACCACCGGCATGTCGGCGCCGCCGATCGGCAGTGTCATCAGCACGCCGAACGCGAGCGCGCCGACGAAGAATGCCGCCGCCGCCGTGCCACCGCCCTGTCCGGCCACAACCAGCGCGGCCAGCACCAGCGTGGCCAGGAACACCGCGCCGTTGAAGGCACTCTGGCCCTTGAACCGCCAGGCGGAGGCAATGCGACCGTCGAGCTTGGCCCAGGCGATCACCGAGCCGGACAGTGACACCGAACCGATCAGTGCGCCGAGCACGGTCACCGCCAGGTGCAGCGTGCTGTCCTGGGGATGCGCCGAGACCAGCGCCACCGCGCCCACCGCCGCCGCTGCGCCGCCGCCCATGCCGTTGTACAGCGCGACCATCTGCGGCATCGCGGTGACCTCGACCTTGCGCCCGCTGCGCCACGCCCAGGCGGTGCCGAGCACCAGCGCCAGCAGTGCCAGCCCGAGGTTGGTCAGCAGGTGCGGGCGCGCCTGCGGCGTCACCTGCGCGAGATAGCCGAACGCGGCGAGCACCGCGACCAGCATGCCGATGCCGGCCAGCACGATGCCGCGCAGCGCGGTCGCCGGCGAGGACATCCGCTTCAGGCCCAGGATGAACAGCAATGCGGCGGCGAAACCGCTCAGTTCGATCAGCAGCGCAAGCATGGCCCTACTCCTTCCTGTCGGCCGGCTTGCTGGGTTTGAACATTGCCAGCATGCGGTCGGTGACAACATAGCCGCCGGCGGCGTTGCCGGCCCCGAGCAGCACCCCGATGAAGCCGATCACCTGCCCGGCCACGCTGTCGGCGTTGAACAGCGCATGCATCGCGCCCACCACGACGATGCCGTGGATGAAGTTGGAGCCGGACATCAGCGGCGTATGCAGGATCGAGGGAACCTTGCCGATCACCTCGTAGCCGGTGAACGCGGCCAGCATGAACACGTACAGCGCGATCATCCAGCTCATCGAAAGATCGAGTTCCATGGCCTACTCCTGGGCAGCGGCAGTGGGAGAAACGGCGGCATCCGCGCCGCGGCACAGCAGCGTGCCGGCGATGACCTCGTCGTCGTAGTCGGGCGCCAGCGCACCGTCGTGTACCAGCAGGTCGAGCAGCGCCAGCAGGTTCCTGGCATACAGGTCGCTGGCATGCTGGGCCAGGTGCGAGGGCACGTTGCACGGCGCCACGATCGTGACCGGGCCGACGCGGGTGGTCTGGCCCGGCACCGTGCCTTCGCAGTTGCCACCGCTGTCGGCGGCCAGATCGACGATCACCGCGCCGGGCTTCATGCCGGCGATCTGCGCTGCGTCGACCAGGATCGGCGCACGCCGGCCGGGCACGTTGGCGGTGGTGATGACCAGGTCGGCCTGCTGGATGTGCTGGGTCAGCACCTGCGCGGCCCTGGCACGCTCGTCATCGGTCAGTTCGCGCGCATAGCCGCCCTCGCCGCGCGCATCGATGCCGGTATCGACGAACCGCGCACCGACCGACTGCGCCTGTTCGCGCGTTTCCGGGCGCACGTCGTAGCCTTCGGTGACCGCACCGAGCCGGTGCGCCGTCGCCAGCGCCTGCAGGCCGGCCACGCCCAGGCCCATCACCAGCACCCGTGCGGCTCGCAGTGAACCGACCGCAGTGGTCATCATCGGCAGGATCCGGGGCAGGTTCACCGCCCCCAGCAGCGGCGCGTAGTAGCCGGCCAGCGCCGCCTGGCTGGACAGCGCGTCCAGCGCCTGCGCGCGGCTGATGCGCGGCACCCGTTCCATCGCAAAGGCGGTGATGCCACCGGCCTGCAACGCGTCGCGCAGGCCCGGTGTCCGGTCGGCGTACAACAGCCCGGCCAGCACGCTGCCCGGACGCATCGCGCGCACCACCTCCAGCGGCGGCGCCTGTACCGCCAGCACCAGATCGGCACCGGCCACCGTTGCCACACCATCGGCGGCGACGGTGGCGCCGGCGTAGGCGGCATCGGCCAGGAACGCGGCTTCACCAGCGCCCGATTGCAGGCGCAGCTGCCCGCCCAGCTTGGTCAATCGGGGCAGCAGCGTCGGCACCATGGCGACCCGATGTTCGTCGGGCCGCGATTCCTTCAGCACTGCGACAGTGAATGACATGGAAGGCAACCTCACCCGAACGGTTGGGTTCACTGTGGACGCCTGCAATTCTCCCGCCGTTGATTAAGATCAAATGACAGCAGGCGGCGTTTGGCCGCGCGTCAGCTTTGCACGGATGCGAGCAGTGGACCGGCAGTTCCTGCATCCGCGCACCGCAAAGCGTCCAGATAACGCAGACGCACATGTTGATCGCGCAGCGCCGGCCGCCAGGTCAATGAGGCGGCAGCGTTCGACTGCAGGAAACGGTCGGGCATCACGCGTGAGCAACAACCCTTCCGGGGATATCCACATGAGCGGGTGGCGCCTGGCCGCCTGCTCCAGCAGATGCCTGGGCGGGCGGGCAGGCCCACATTCATTCCATCACCACGCCCCGCGCGGCACGCTGGCCGCCAAATCACACCGGAGCAGTACCCATGATGCGCGCCCTCAGCGTATGCCTGTCCGCCCTGGCGCTTGCCGCCTGCAGCACCACCCAGGTTGCCCAGGTTCAACCGATCGATGGCGTGATTTCCGGCCAGTGCCACACTAACATGGTGCGCGGCGCGGTCGGTCTGGCCGCTTCGGACATGACTGTCGAACGTGCGCGCGTGGACAGCGACAGCCTGCACGTGCAGGTCACCCGCGGCAGCCGTGAGCACAGCGGCAACACAGCCAGTGGCAATGCCGATCCTGCGGCGGGTGCGGCGCAGGAAGGCGGTGATCGCCTGACCATCGAGACCGGCCGGACCAACAACATCACCGCCATTTATTGCGGGTAACAGCCGTCGGGCGCGCGGGACGCTACGTCGTACGGCTGCGCTTGGCCAACCGCCGCGCCCGGCGCAGCACCTTCAGCGTGGCCTGTTCCCACTGACGCGGACCGCGCAGGCCCGCCAGCGCGGTCAGCTCACCGCGTTCCCAGCCGGCAAACACGCAGGGGTCGATGTAGGCCTTGCGGCAGACCGCAGGCGTGTTGCCCAGCCGCGCAGCCACCTGGCACACCACCTCGCGCTGCGCCTTGGCCAGCGCGCGCTGGCTGGCCGGTTCGGGCAGTTCAGTGGCGGCAAACGTCTGCACCGCCGCCAGGGTGCCGCCCCAGGTGCGGAAATCCTTGGCGGTGAAGTCTTCACCCATCACCTGGCGCAGGTAGTCGTTCACCGCACCGGAATCGACCGGCTGGATGGCCCCCTCGTCGTCGCGGTACTGGAACAGTGCCTGCCCCGGCAGCTGCTGCACGCTGCGCACCAGCGTGCCCAGACGCCGGTCGCCCACGGTCACTTCATGCAGCTGCCCGGATTTGCCACGGAAGCGCATGCGTACACGACCGCCGCGCAGCAGGTCCAGGTGGCGGTTGCGCAGCGTGGTCAGGCCAAAGGATTTGTTTTCCTTGGCGTAGGTTTCATTGCCCACCCGCACCAGGGTGTCGGCCAACAGCGCGACCACTACGGCCAGCACCTTGTCCCGCGGAAAACCGCGCTGCTTGAGATCGCGGCCGAGCCTGCGCCGCAGCGCGGGCAGGGCTTCGCCAAAGGCAATGGTGCGATCAAACTTGCCTGAATCGCGCTCGGCCGCCCAGTCGGCGTGGTAGCGGTACTGCTTGCGCCCGCGCGCATCGCGGCCGGTGGCCTGCAGGTGGCCGGTGGCATGCGCGCAGATCCACACGGCGGTATAGGCCGGCGGGATGGCCAGCGCGCGGATGCGCTGCAGGGTAGCGGCATCGCGCACGGCATGGCCATCGGCATCGCGGTAGGCAAAGCCTTTGCCTGCGCGGCGGCGGCTGATGCCGGGCTGGGTGTCGTCGACATAGCGCAGGCCCGCCGCGCGTGCGGCCTGTCGTTCGGGGGTGGGGGCAGTGGGCATGCCGCCAGTGTGGCGCTCGGCACTGCGTGGCCACGTCAATAACGCAAGACAAACACGTGAGGGGCCACGGGCGGCTATGCTCAGGTCTTCACAGTCCCTTCCGTTCCGGAGTCATGATGCCGTTCCCGATTCGCACCCGTTCGCTCCCCGCCCTGTTGCTGCCGGCCGTGCTGGCGCTGTCCGCCTGCCAGGCGCCGGCGCTGGACGAGCAGGATGCGGCCACCGCCCACGCCCAGCAGGCCGCCGAAGCCGCCAAGGCCCCGGCCGATGAAGCCGGCAAGGCCACCGAAGCACCGCCGGCCGGCACCTGCGATGCCAGCCAGGTGCAGAGCCTGGTCGGCCAGGCCTACACCGATGCGCTGGGCAAGCAGGCCCAGGAAGATGCCGCCGCCAGCCAGGTGCGCGTGCTCAAGCCCAACGACGTGACGACGATGGAATTCATGGGCGATCGCCTGAACATCGAAGTGGACGAAAAGGGCGTGGTCAGTGGAGTCCGCTGCGGCTGAGTGAAAGCCAACGCCGACAAGGGTTTGCCGGCGTTTTGGTTGCACGCGCAACCGTGTATTGCGGCGTTGCAGCAACTATGCTCTAGTCGAGGCATCCGGTGGCCTCATGATGCGCTCCAGGGAATGAGCGGGGACGAGTGTCGCCGCCAACCCTATACGCATCGAGGTAGAGATGGCCCCCCGCAACCGCCAAGGGCTTTACGACCCGCGCTCCGAGCGCGATGCCTGTGGCTTCGGTATGGTCGCCCAGCTTGACGACCAGCCCTCACGCCTGCTGGTCGACACCGCTATTGCCGCGCTTTCGCGCATGACCCACCGTGGCGGCGTGGCCGCCGACGGTCTTACCGGCGATGGCTGCGGCCTGCTGCTGCGCCGCCCGGATGCGTTCCTGAAACTGCTGGCCAGCGAAGCCGGTATCACCGTCACCGCGCGCTTTGCTGCCGGCCTGGTGTTCCTGCCGCACGACGCTGACGCCGCCCAGGCCTGCCGCACGCAGCTGCAGGCACAGGTGGAAGCGGTGGGCTGCAAGGTGGCGGGCTGGCGCGAAGTGCCCACCGATGACAGCGTCTGCGGCCAGCTGGCCCGCGATACGCTGCCGCGCATCGAGCAGGTGTTTGTCGATGCCGGTGTCGGCCAGGATGACGGCGGCTTCGCGCTGGCCCTGTTCCTGGCCCGCCGCCGCAGCGAACAGCAGCTGCGCGAACACGCCGATTTCTACGTCACCACCCTCAGCCCCAACGCGATCAGCTACAAGGGCATGGTGCTGCCGGACAAGCTGAGCCGTTTCTTCCCGGACCTGCAGCGCCGCGAACTGGCTTCCAGCGCCATCGTGTTCCACCAGCGCTTTTCCACCAACACGCTGCCGCGCTGGCCGCTGGCGCACCCGTTCCGCATGCTCGCCCACAACGGCGAGATCAACACCATCGAAGGCAACCGCCGCTGGGCCCAGGCGCGCAGCAAGGTGTGGAAGACCCCGCGCTTCGACATCGCCGAGTTCGATCCGGTCATCTCCATGCACGGCTCGGATTCGCAGAGCCTGGACAACATGCTGGAACTGATGGTGTCCGGTGGCATGGAACTGATCCAGGCGCTGCGCATCCTGGTGCCGCCGGCCACCCAGTCGCTGGAATTCAAGGATCCGGACCTGGCTGCGTTCTACGAGTTCCATGGCCTGAACAGCGAGCCGTGGGACGGCCCGGCCGGCATCGTCGCCTGCGACAGCCGCTATGCGGTGTGTACGCTGGACCGCAATGGCCTGCGCCCGGCGCGCTGGATGCTGACCGCCGACCGCCACTTCCTGGTCGCCTCCGAAGCCGGCGTGTGGGAAGTGCCGACCGAGCGTGTGGTGCGCAAAGGCAAGCTGGGCCCGGGCGAAATGATCGCCATCGACCTCAAACGCGGCGACCTGCTCGATTCCGAAGCCATCGACCGCATCAACCGTGGCCGCGCGCCGTACAAGCAGTGGCTGCAGCAGGGCGTCACCTACCTGCAGACCGAACTGATCGATCCCTCGCTGGTGGAAGAACCCTTCGACGAGGGCACCCTGCGCAGTTACCACAAGCTGTACCAGCTCAGCAGCGAGGAAGTGGAGCAGGTGCTGCGGCCGCTGGCCGAGACCGAGCAGGAAGCCACCGGCTCGATGGGCGATGACACGCCGATGGCCGTGCTGAGCCAGCGCAGCCGCCCGTTGTACGACTATTTCCGCCAGGCGTTCGCGCAGGTCACCAACCCACCCATCGACCCGCTGCGCGAAGACTGCGCGATGTCCCTGTCCACCCAGCTCGGCAAGGAAACCAACATCTTCCATGCCGGCCCGGAGACGGTGAACCACGTCATCCTCAACTCGCCGGTGCTGAGCCAGCGCAAGCTGCGCCAGCTGCTGAAGATGGACCAGTACGTGCAGGCCAACCGCCTGCTCGACCTGTCCTACAGCGAGGACGAAGGCCTGCGTGCCGGCATCGAGCGCATCTGCGCCGAAGCCGAACAGGCCGCCCGCGAGGGCATGGTGATGCTGCTGCTGTCCGACCGCTACCCGGTAGCCGGGCGGCCGATGGTGCACGCCCTGCTGGCCACCAGCGCCATCCACCACCATCTCTCGCGCCTGGGCCTGCGCTGCGACGTCAACCTCATCGTTGAAACCGGCACCGCGCGCGACCCGCACCACATGGCCTGCCTGCTCGGCTTCGGTGCCACAGCGGTCTACCCGTACCTGGCCTACCAGACCTTGTTCGACCTGGGCCGCCGCGGCATCCTCAAGCTCAGCAAGGGTGGCGAGCAGTCGCAGATCGGCCGCCGCTACCGCAAGGGCGTCTACAAAGGCCTGTCGAAGATCATCTCGAAGATGGGCATCTGTACCGTGGCCAGCTACCGCGGTGCACAGCTGTTCGAGATCATCGGCCTGGAACCGGAAGTGGTCGACCTGTGCTTCCCCGATACCGCCTCGCGCATCGGTGGTGCCGGCTTCGCCCGCCTGGATGCCGATGCCCGCGAACTGTGCGCGCAGGCCTGGGATGCGCAGCAGGGCGTGGATGTGGGCGGCCTGCTGAAGTACGTGCACGGTGGCGAATACCACATGTACAACCCGGATGTGGTGACCACCCTGCAGCGCGCGGCGCGCAGTGGTGACCCGCGTGCATGGCAGCAATACTGCGATGCCGTGCATGCGCGGCCGCCGTCGGCGCTGCGCGACCTGCTGGAACTGGTGCCGGCGGCGAGTCCGATGCCGCTGGACGAGGTCGCCCCGGCCAGCACACTGTTCCCGCGCTTCGACACCGCGGCCATCAGCCTCGGCGCGCTGTCGCCAGAAGCACATGAAGCGCTGGCCATCGCCATGAACCGCCTCGGCGGCCGCAGCAATTCCGGCGAAGGTGGCGAAGACCCGGCACGCTACGGCACGCAGCGCCGCAGCAAGATCAAGCAGGTGGCGTCGGGGCGTTTCGGTGTCACCGCCGAATACCTGGTCAACGCCGAAGTGCTGCAGATCAAGGTCGCGCAGGGCGCCAAGCCCGGTGAAGGCGGCCAGCTGCCGGGCCACAAGGTCAACGAACTGATCGCACGGCTGCGCTACGCCAAGCCCGGCATCGGCCTGATCTCGCCGCCGCCGCACCACGACATCTATTCCATCGAAGACCTGGCCCAGCTGATCTACGACCTCAAGCAGGTCAACCCGACCGCGCTGGTGTCGGTGAAGCTGGTCAGCCATGCCGGCGTGGGCACGATTGCCGCGGGCGTGGTCAAGGCCGGTGCGGACCTGATCACCATTTCCGGCCATGACGGCGGTACCGGTGCCTCGCCGGTCAGCTCCATCCGCTACGCCGGCGTGCCGTGGGAACTGGGCGTGGCCGAAGCGCACCAGGCGCTGCTGGCCAACGACCTGCGCGGGCGTACCCTGCTGCAGACCGACGGTGGCCTGAAGACCGGTCTGGACGTGGTCAAGGCAGCGCTGCTGGGCGCGGACAGCTTCGGCTTCGGCACCGCGCCGATGATCGTGCTGGGCTGCAAGTACCTGCGTATCTGCCACCTCAACAACTGCGCCACCGGCGTGGCCACCCAGGACGAGCGGCTGCGCGAGAACCACTTCACCGGCCAGCCCGAGCGCGTGGAGAACTTCTTCCGCCTGCTGGCCGAGGAAGTGCGCGGTTGGCTGTCGTACCTTGGTGCGCGTTCGCTGGAGGAGATCGTCGGCCGCACCGACCTGCTGCGGCAGATCGAAGCCGCTCCGCGCGACGGCGTGCGCGTGGACCTGTCGCGCCTGCTGGCCGATGCCCGTTACGAAGGCAGCCACTGCGCCGCCCAGCGCCTGTACGAATCGCCGGACAGCCTGGCCACGCAGATGGACGGCCTGCTGGCGCCGGCCATCGAGCACAAACAGGGGGGCGAACACCGCTTCCTGATCCACAACACCGACCGCAGCATCGGCACCCGCCTGGCCGGCGCCGTCGCCCGCGCGCACGGCAATCAGGGCATGGCCGAAGCACCGCTGGAACTGCGCTTCCGTGGCAGTGCCGGGCAGAGCTTCGGTGCCTTCAACGTCGGTGGCCTGCACCTGGAAGTGGAAGGCGAAGCCAACGATTACGTGGGCAAGGGCATGGCCGGCGGCAGGCTGGTAGTGCGGCCGCCACGTGGTGCCCGCTTTGAAGCCCGCAGCACGGCCATCATCGGCAACACCTGCCTGTACGGTGCCACCGGGGGCGAGCTGTTTGCTGCTGGCCGCGCGGGCGAGCGCTTCGCGGTGCGCAATTCCGGCGCGCTGGCGGTGGTGGAAGGCGCCGGTGACCACTGCTGCGAGTACATGACCGATGGCGTGGTGCTGGTGCTGGGCAAGGTCGGCCTGAACTTCGGTGCCGGTTTCACCGGGGGCCTGGCCTACGTGCTGGACGTGGACCGCGATTTCGTCGACCGCTACAACCACGAGCTGATCGACATCCACCGCGTATCGGCCGAGGGCTTCGAGAACTACCGCCAGCACCTGCATCGCCTGATCGGCCGCCACCGCGAGCTGACCGGCAGTATCTGGGCGCAGCAGATCATGGACGAGTTCCGCGATTACATCGGCAAGTTCTGGCTGGTCAAACCCAAGGCCGCCAGCATCGAGTCGCTGACTGAAACCCTGCGACGCGCCGCGTGATATCGCCCGGTAGTGCCGGCCGCTGGCCGGCAACGTTCTCCCCCGTATTCCAGAGCCAGCCATGAGCCGCAAGCAAGCATTCCAGTTCCTCGATCTGCCCCGGACCATGCCGCAGCGCATCCCGGTCGAACTGCGCACCTCCGGCGACTGGGGTGAGCTGTACGGCACGTTCGGCAAGGAAGATGCCCAGTACCAGGCCGGCCGCTGCCTGGATTGCGGCAACCCGTACTGCAGCTGGAAATGCCCGGTGCACAACGCCATTCCGCAGTGGCTGCAGCTGGTGCAGGAAAACCGCATCCACGAAGCGGCCACGCTGTGCCACAGCACCAACCCGCTGCCGGAAGTCTGCGGCCGCGTGTGCCCGCAGGATCGCCTGTGCGAAGGCAGCTGCACGCTGGAGGAATTCGGCGCGGTGACCATCGGTGCGGTGGAGAAGTACATCGTCGATACCGCGCTGGCCAGCGGCTGGCGCCCGGATCTGGATGCGGTGCAGCCCACCGGCCAGAGTGTGGCGGTGATCGGCGCCGGCCCGGCCGGCCTGGCCTGTGCCGACCGCCTGGCGCGTGCCGGCATCACCGCCATCGTCTATGACCGCTACGAACAGATCGGCGGCCTGCTGCAGTTCGGCATTCCCAGCTTCAAGCTGGACAAGGACGTGATCCACCGCCGCCGCGAAGTGCTGGAGGGCATGGGCGTGCAGTTCCGCCTGGGCGTGGAGATCGGCCGCGATGTCAGCGTGCAGCAGCTGCTGGACAGCCACGATGCAGTGTTCGTCGGTACCGGCGCTTACCGCTACACCGATGGTGGCCTGGACGGCCAGGACCTGAAGGGCGTGCTGCCGGCGCTGCCGTTCCTGGTGCAGAACAGCCGCATCGTCAGCGGCGATGACCCGAAGGGCCGTCCGATTGCCGGTTGGGAGGACACCATCGCCCTGCCCGACCTCAACGGCAAGCGCGTGGTGGTGCTCGGCGGCGGTGATACCGGCATGGACTGCGTGCGCAGCGCCGTGCGCCTGGGCGCAGCCAAGGTGACCTGCGCCTACCGCCGCGACGAGGCCAACATGCCCGGCAGCGCGCGCGAGGTGGCCAATGCACGCGAAGAAGGCGTGCGCTTCCTGTTCAACCGCCAGCCGCTGTCGATCGAGGCCGGTGCCGATGACGAGGTGATCGGCGTGACCGTGGTGGAAACCCGCCTGGGCGAACCCGATGCCAACGGCCGCCAGAACGCGGTACCGATCGAGGGCAGCGAATCGCTGCTGGAAGCCGACGTGGTGATCATCGCCTTCGGCTTCTCGCCCACCCTGCCGGCATGGCTGTCCGAACACGGTGTGGAAGGCCAGTCCAACGGTCGCATCGTGGCCGGTGGCAAGGACCGCCTGCCGTACCAGACTGCCCACCCGCGCCTGTTCGCCGGTGGCGATGCGGTACGCGGTGCCGATCTGGTGGTGACCGCCGTGGCCGAAGGCCGCGACGCGGCGGCCAGCATCGTGCGCCTACTGGCCCACTGAGCCCGCCCCCGCCGAGGCCTGCGCCGCCGACGCGGCAGGGAGGTCGCACGCCGGCAGGTACAGGTCCAGGCTGACGGTGGTGCCCTTGCCGGGGGTGCTGTGCAGCTGCAGTTCGCCGCCCAGTGCGGTGGCCAGCTCGCGGCAGATGGCCAGGCCCAGGCCGCTGCCACCGAAGCGGCGGCTGGTGGACGCCTCGGCCTGGGTATAGGGCGCAAACACCGCGCGCTGCCGCGCCGGGCTGATGCCCACCCCGGTGTCGGCCACCTGCAGCCGCAGGTGCTGGCCGTCTGCAGTCTGGCGCTGCACCTGCAGGCGCAGTTCCACCCCGCCCTGCGCGGTGAACTTGAGGGCATTGCCGGCCAGGTTGAACAGGATCTGCCGCAGGCGCAGGCCGTCAACCTGCGAGCCGCGCTGCAGCGCCGGGTCCAGCACGCAGCGCAGGTACAGGCCCTTGCTTGAGGCCAGCGGCGCCAGCAAGCGCTGCACCCCGTCCAGCAACGCGGCCAGGTCGGTCGGTTCGGCCTGGGAGGGCAGGCCGCCGCCCAGCCGCTGCGGGCTGTGCAGCACCTCATCAAGGATCTGCCGCAACATGCGCGTGGCGTCCTCGAGGGTGGCCAGCAACTGCCGCTGGCGTGCATCCAGCGCGGTCCCCGCCAGGCCTTCGAGCCTGTCCACCAGGGTCTCCATCGGTGCGCGGATCTGCTGGCTCATGCTGGCCAGGAAATGCGCCTTGGCCACCACCGCCTGCTCGGCCTCGCGGCGGGCTGCGTTCAAGTCGCGCGCGCGCAGCTGTGCATCGGTCACATCCATCCAGTAGCCACTCCACTCAACACCGCTGCCATGGCCATCCGTGCAGGCCACCGGCCGGCCGTGCGAGCGCACCCAGCGCCAGCCCATGCGCCCCCGGCAGCGGAAAGTGACGTCGATCGGCCCACGCACCAGGGCGGCCGCATCGACGTGGGCCATGACCGGCCCGCGGTCATCCGGGTGCACGGCGGCAAGCAGCTGGCGGTGATCGAACCGTGCGCTTTCCACGCTCATGCCGAACAGGGCATGCACGTCACCGGCGATGTACGGCACGCTGTAGTCACCACTGCTGCTGCGCCGCGCGCGATAGACCACCGCCGGCAGGCCAGCGCTGACCTCGTGCAGGCGCTGCTGCAGGCCGCGCCGGCGCTGCGCCTCGCGATGCAGGCGCCAGTAGCCCAGTGCGTGCACCAGGCCCAGCCCGAGCAGGGCCAGCAGCGCCACGGCCAGCCAGCGCAGCCAGACCGGCTTCGATGCGTTGGCCCAAGTCGCCTCTGCTTCGCCGTGTGCAGCCTGCGGGAGGGACAGGCTGGCCAACGGCCGGTCCAGCAGCGGCAGCCAGCGCTGGCAGGCCGGCGTCGTGGCCAGCACCAGGGCATCGCTGTACCCCGCCGGGGCGGCGATCTGCAATGCATCACCCTGCGCCTGCTGCAGCAGGCGATCGACATCCACCAGGTTGGCCACCACCGCATCCACCTGCGCGACCCGCAGCAGGTGCAGGGCAGTGTCCAGCGGCATCGACGGCAGCAGCAGCGCGCCCGGCGCCTGGCGTTCCAACCGCGGCGCCAGCGGCGACGGATCAGGGCTGGCCACGGTCTGCCCCCGCAATCCGCCCAGATCGAGGATCGGCGTCGCATC
This sequence comes from Stenotrophomonas sp. NPDC077659, assembly GCF_050268705.1. Classification (NCBI taxonomy): domain Bacteria; kingdom Pseudomonadati; phylum Pseudomonadota; class Gammaproteobacteria; order Lysobacterales; family Lysobacteraceae; genus Stenotrophomonas; species Stenotrophomonas sp. NPDC077659. The sequence goes on from NZ_JBNNHG010000024.1 coordinate 26,793, forward strand.
GCGACGCCGCACGATCACCTGTGGCACGTCCAGGTAGGTGACGCTGGCCGGCCACTGGGGCGGCAGCTGCGTACGTGACCAGCCCAGTACGGCCTGGGTGCCGGCCGGCAGATGGCCCGCGATCAGGGCGTCGGCGGCAACGGGCTGCACCTGCAGCGAGGCCTGCAGCGGCTTAAGCGCGGACAGCACGGCGGCAATGCCCCCATGCGACGGCTCCGCCGCGCGTTCGACGTGTGCCGAGGGTGTATCGGCATGCACCAGCCGCAGCGGGCCGTCACACTCGCCGGCGTGCACCGGCAGGGCCACCAGCGCGGCAAGCAGGGCACCAACCGCACGCCAGCGGCGGTGCGCGGCGGCGACAGCAGGACAACCAGCGACACTCACCATCAACTCCTCAGGCCGCAGGCCGGACACGGGGCTGCACGGAGCAGCCGGCCACCTGCAACGCTAGCGGCGCGGCCCGCAGCGGCAATGAGGAAAATTGCAAAATGCTCCAGCGCTGCTGATAGCGACATACACTGCCGCTTCAATCACTCAGGGAGTCCGCGATGCGCATCGGCCTGGCCGCCAACCGCCTGCACCACCATGATCCACGTGCAGCGTTGTTCCGCTGGCTGCGCGCCAGTGAAGCGGGCCTGCGCGAGCTGGGCGTGTCCCTGCATGCGGTCGGCCGCACCCACGACGCCATCGAGCGGCATGGCTTTCTCACCGGCTATGCGGGCCTGCTGCGCTATCCCTACGGACGCCAGGGTGGCCTGATGAAGCTGGTGGCCGACGTCGTCGGGATGGGCCCGGATCGCACCCTTGATGGCGCGATCTACCTGATCGATCCGGTCGATCCGTCGTCGGTGTTTCCCGAAGCGACTGCGCTCAAGCGGCAGTGTGTGATCCACGGCAAGCCGTTCATTTCAACCGTGGCCACCGCACGCGACTGGGTCGAGATCGAACGCATCCATGCCGGGCTGGTCGCCGACGCCGGTGCCGACGACCTGCATGCCTTCGAAGGCCAGACCCTGGCACTGATCGCCCACGATGCAATGAAGCCGGCGATGCTCGCCTTCGCCGACGAGCACTTCGACGTGCTGGCGCGCTTTTCCGAGCGCGTGGCGACCGGCACCACCGGCCAGCGCCTGAACGAGTTGGCCTGGAGCCGCGGCTGGCCCAGCGACACGCCGTGGGTAACGCGCTACCAGAGCGGCCCGATGGGGGGCGATGCACAGATTGCCGACCGGGTACTGGAGGGCCGCTGCCAGCGCGCGATCTTCTTCGAGGACCCGCACGTGGCGCGCCAGCACGAGGCCGACATCCAGCTGCTGGAGCGGGCAGTGACGACGGTGACTGACCAGGCAGTGTGCATTACCGCGCCTCGGGTGGCAGCGCGGTGGGCGGCGGCAGCGGCGCGGCGCGCGGGTTGATCGGGGTATCGGCCAACGGCTGAGCCCCTCGTGGCGGTCGTTCAGATCAGAAGCCGTGCTTGGCCGGGTGGGGTGGGCTGTGCAGGGGACGCTGCAAGTACGTCCCTGTAAGCTCGGTCGCCGCATCCATGCGGCTCACGCCCCTGCGCAACCCACCCCGCCCGGTCACGGACAGTGTGCGTGCCACCACGGAAGAAAAAAAATAGAGTGCAAGAGCGGGTCGCGCGCTGCGCGCGCTCCTGTAGAGCCGAGCCATGCTCGGCTGCTTCTCGTCGGGCTGACTGAAAACCCCGCGCTTCGCGCATAAGCCGAGCGTGGACTCGGCTCTACAGTTACAGCAGCTGGCGCAGCATCGCCTTCAGGCGCCGGCCTTCCCGCTGGAAGTAATCGCGCTGTTCACGCCACGCGGGGAAGCGCTGCTCAACTTCGTGCCAGAACGCGGGCGAGTGGTTGGGCTGGATCAGGTGGCAGAGCTCGTGCACCAGCACGTATTCGAAGGCGTCGGGGCGGCCCAGCACCAGGGCCAGGTCCAGTGCCATGCTGCCGTCGGGAGCCAGCGAGCCCCACTGCGACGACATCACCTTCAACCGCACGCGGCTGGGCGCGCGCGGCAGGCCGGGCAGGTACTTCGGCAGCCAGCGGCCGACATCGGCGCGGGTCTGCGCTTCATAGAACTCACGCAGCAGGCGGCGCAGGGTGGCATCGCCGGCGCGGGTCGGCCACTGCACGCAGGCACCGTGGTCGTCGATTTCCAGGCGCGCAAAGCGCCCTTCCTGCCAGCGCACCGGCAGCAGTTCACCACGCAGCGGCAGCAGGCCCTCTTCCCCCGGCTGCAACGGTGCCGGCAGGCCGTCGTCCTGGTAGACGCGCAGCTGCAGCGCCAGCCAGTCGCGGTGCTGTTCCAGGAAACGCTCGCCCATCACCAGGCTGGCACGCGGCGGCAGGGTCAGGCGGGCACCGCGTTCGTCCACGCTCAGCTTGATGCGCCGCGCACGCGGATCGCGCACACGCAGCACCTCGATCTCGGCATCGTCCAGGCGCAGGCGGACGGTGTCGCGCTGCACGGTGGCGGGCGGGGTCGGGCTGATCAGACGGCGCAGCAGGCGGCTCATGCGCCCAGCATAGCGCCGCGCGGGGCCGCTGGATGACCGGCGGCCCGCGCAGTGCCTGTTCAGTCAGCCTTGCTGAGCTTGAAGGCTTCTTCCAGCAACAGGAACAGGCGACGGATCTCGGCGCTCTGCAGGGCGAAGCGGGCATCGAACTCAGCGCGGCGGCCGTCTTCGTCGGCATGTTCCAGCTGGTCCAGGGCACCATCGAGGAACTTCAGCTTGCGCACGATCAGGTCGTCGCCGATCACGAAGGACAGGTTGTCCTCGAAGATCAGCGCCAGCTTGGTCACCTGCTTGCCGGCGTCCAGATGCTTGTCGATCTCGTCGCAGCGCAGCTCCTGGTGCTGGCACTTGACCACGGCGCCACCTTCGACCGGATCCTTCATCTCGCACTCTTCGCCCAGGCTCAGGCCGGTCGGCAGCGGCTCGCCGGCAATCCAGCCGGTCAGGATCGAGCGCGGTGCGACTTCGGCGTTCAGCGGCATGGCCGGGAAGCTGCCGAGCAGGCCACGGATGTCGGACATGAAGTATTCGCCGGTCTTGCGGCTGGAGGTGTCCACCGCGACGTAACCGTGCTGCAGGTCGATGAAGGCATCGTTGCGCGAGGACTTCACGAAGGCGCGCGGCAGCAGTTCATGCAGCAGGTCGTCCTTCATGCGCTTGCGTTCGCGGCCACCGGGACGGCGGCCTTCCTTCTCCTCGATCTCTTCCAGCTTGCGCTCAAGCAGGTCGTTGACCACCGCCGCCGGCAGGATCTTGTCCTCGCCGCCCACGGTCAGCCACAGGTGTTCGGCGATACGGTGCGACAGCAGCTCCTTCTCCTCGCGGCCGAAGGGCGAAATGAAGCCGCGCGAATTCATTTCCAGCGCACCCACCGGCTTGAGCAGGGCGTGCGGCAGCAGGGTGTCCACTTCGGAGAAATCGGTGGTGGTCGGGAAACGGAAGAACGTCAGGTTGCGAAAGAACATGGAATTCCGGATGGCGAAGAGGAAGGGCGTCCCACCTTAAGAGGCGGGCGTCTCGGGCGCTGCGTCGGTGCCGGCCGGCGGACCGGCCAGCCAGGCGTGGGCATCGGACAAGGGTGCCTCGTCGCGACGGCCCAGCGCCATGAAATCGAACAGGCTGGGGTCAGCCAGCTGCGAAGGATGGATCTGGCCCATGGCCCGGGCGATCTGGTCGATGCGGCCGGGGTGGTCCTTTTCCCACTGCTGGAGCATCAGCCCGACATGGCGGCGTTGCAGGTTTTCCTGGCTGCCACACAGGTTGCACGGGATGATCGGGAAATCACGGGCCTGGGCATAGGCGACGATGTCGTGCTCGCGTACGTAGGCCAGTGGTCGGATGACCACGTGGCGACCGTCGTCGCTGCGCAGTTTCGGCGGCATGCCCGACAGCTTGGCGTGGTGGAACAGGTTCATGAAGAAGGTGGCCACCATGTCGTCACGGTGGTGGCCCAGCGCGATCTTGCTGAAACCATGTTTTTCGGCATGGTTGTACAGCGCGCCGCGACGCAGGCGCGAGCACAGCGAACACATCGTGCGGCCTTCGGGAATGACCCGGCTGACCACCGAATAGGTGTCCTGCTCGATGATCTGGTAGGCCACACCGAGGCTGGCCAGATACTGCGGCAGCACATGCGCGGGGAAGCCGGGCTGCTTCTGGTCCAGGTTCACCGCCACCAGTTCGAACGGCACCGGGGCCTTCTTCTGCAGCTGCAGCAGGATGTCCAGCAGGGTGTAGCTGTCCTTGCCGCCGGACAGGCAGACCATCACCTTGTCGCCGGCCTCGATCATGCCGAAATCGGCGATGGCCTGGCCGACCTGGCGGCGCAGGCGCCTGCCCAGCGGCTGCTCCGCCCGCGCGCCAGCGCGTGGCGCGACCGGCGCACGCGGCAGGGGATCGGGCAGGGAAATCACGGCGCTCATGGGGTCCATTCTACCGGCTTGGGGCGGGCGTCGGCCGCCGCGCGCGGCCCCCCTCTCCCGATGGTCATCGCCGCTGTGTATGCTCGGAGGCTGTGGATACCTTCAGCCCCGCCGAGATCGTCGAACGCCTCGTTGCCCTGCGCACCGAGCACCGTATGCTGGATGAACAGATCATCCGGATGGCTGCCAATGGCGAGGATGAGCTGGAAGCGAAACGGCTGAAGCGGCGCAAGCTGCAGCTGAAGGATTGCATCGCCAAGCTGGAAAGCCTGCAGATTCCTGACGAGCCGGCGTGATCGAAGGTTCCATCCACGCATGGCGTGGATCTACTGCCGGGCGGGGCCCGGCGCTGCCGTCATGCCTGCGGCGTCGGTTCTTCCGGGCGTGCCGCTTCCGGGCTGACGCGCTCGATGGTGTGGCGCAGTTCGCGGCCAAGGATGAACTTGGCGTCCTTGGCCCAGCTGTCCAGGCGGTCATCGAACACCAGCTTGCTGTTCTCGTCCGGCCAGACCAGGCGCAGCTCGCGCAGCTTCTGGATGAAGCCACGGAACAGCGACTTGTCGAAGAACTCCGGCGCGGCAGGCGCGTACAGCAGGCTCAGGCGCTGCGCGGCCTGCTGGCACAGGCTTTCCAGTTCAGCCGCACCCAGCGTACCCGGGCCGTTCTTCACCAAAACCGAAATGGCGATGTAGTAGCGCTCGAACGCCTGCTGCAGCGAGTGGCCGATGGCGCGCAGGCGGAACACTTCGTCGGTCTGCCCGGTGTTGCGGGTCAGCATGCCGCCGTCATCGTCGTTGACCTGCTGCAGCAGGCCTTCGCGGATGAATACATCGATGGTCTGTTCGATGCGCTGGGCGAACTCGTCCTCGTTCCACGGCAGGAACAGCTCGGCCTGCAGGAACGGGTACACCGAGCGGCCCAGGCGGACCAGGCCGGTGCGGCTCATGCGGCGGTTGTTCTGGAAGCAGCAGGCCACCCACGACGAAGCGGTGAACAGATGCACCACGTTGTTGCGGAAGTAGCTGAGCAGCACCGCGGTATCGCCGCCGACGCTGAGCACATCGCCCAGCGGGTGCTTGATGCGGGTGAGGACGTTGATTTCCTCGGCGTGGGCGATGATCCGCTCCGGCGAGTGCGGGGTTACCGTTACCCGCCCCGAATACGGCATCTCTGCCAGCAGGGTCTTGCACAGCTCGATCTGCGCGATCAGGTCGGCCTCGCCCATCGCGTGCTTGGGCGTGGACAGCAGCGCCAGCGCCAGCAGATTGATCGGGTTGACGTCGGCAGCACCGTTGATGCGTACCTGGATGCGGTCGGCCAGCGTGTCGACCGTGGTCGACAGCCACGACGGCTTCTCGTCCTCCGGCACCGCTTCGCCCTTCCACTCCGGCGCCTTCTCGGCCAGCACATCGTTGAGCGCGATCGGTTCGCCGAAGTTCACCACCACCTGGCCGTAGTTCTGCTTGAGCACCTTGGGGATGCCCCACAGCAGCTGCCAGATCGACTCCTTCTCCTTGGGCCGCCCGGACAGCTCGTCCAGATAGCTGCCACCTTCCATCAGCTTCTCGTAGCCGATGTAGATGGGCTGGAACAGCACCGGCTTGCGCGGCTGGCGCAGGAACGCGCGCAGGGTCATCGAGATCATGCCGCCCTTGGGCTGCAGCAGGCGCCCGGTACGCGAACGGCCGCCTTCGACGAAGTACTCGATGGAATAGCCACCGGCCACCAGCTGCGCGACGTATTCGCTGAGCACCGCCGAGTACAACGCGTTGCCGCGGATCGAGCGGCGGATGAAGAACGCACCGCCCTTGCGCAGCAGGGTGCCGACCACCGGCAGATTCAGGTTGATGCCGGCCACGATGTGCGGCGGCACGATGCCACGGTCGTACAGCAGGTAGGACAGCAGCAGGTAGTCCATGTGGCTGCGGTGGCTGGGCACGTACACCACTTCGTGGCCCGGCGCGGCGGCCTTGAACTTGTCCAGGTGGTGCACCAGCACGCCCGCATAGATGCGGTTCCACACGTGGCTGAGCATGAAGCTGGCCGAACGCACCACCGGGCTGGAATAGTCCGCCGCGATTTCCCAGGCGTAGGCATGCGCCTTCTTCCAGGCATCGGCGGGCTTGGAGTTGTCGCGCTTGGCCTGGGCGGCAATCGCCTCGCGCACCGGTTCGGCGGCCAGCACCTGGTCCACCAGCAGGCGGCGGGTGGACAGATCAGGGCCGATGACCGATTCACGGATGCGGCGGAAATGGGTACGCAGCACGCGCTGCAGCTTGCGCACGGTGCGCTCGGGCTCCAGGCCCTCGTCCACGGTGCTGCGCAGCGAGATCGGCGGGGCGAAGCGCACGATGGTGCTGCGCCCGTTCAGCAGCAGGCCCAGCAGGCGGCGGAAGCGGCCGACCAGCGCCCAGTTTTCCGAGAACAGCACGGCGAACCACCCGCTCTGCTTGTCCGGGGCGCGGCCGACGAAGATCGACACCGGCACCAGGTGCACGTCCAGATCCTCGCGCACGCGGTGTGCCTGCAGGACCTTGGCCAGCGAATCGGAGTGGGTCTTGGCGCCGCGCTGTTCGGGAATGAGCGAGTTGCTGGAACTGCGACGCGACAGCGCAAGGTAGGCGCGCTTGCGGCCGGTCGGGTCGCCGGCCAGCGGCACCAGCGGCGAGGGCAGGCCGGCCTGGCGGCAGGCCTTGTCCAGGATCAGCGCGTTGGACAGGCCGTAGTCTTCCAGCACGTACACGACCGGGCGGCCATCGTTGTACTGACCCGGGTCTTCCGGCTCGATCTTCAGGGCCAGCCACGGCTCGACCAGGCGTCCGAGCAGCCGCGCCCACAAGGGGCGGCGGCCAGTGGAACGGGCGTGCGCAGGCGGCGGTACCGGGTTGGGGCCGGTGCCGGTCGAGGGAGACGCCACGGCCGTATCGGCGGGCGTCTGCTGGGGTTCTTCGCCGGGGAACGGCAGCGGGTTCTGTTTCGACATCGGCGCCATTATGGCTTAGGCGGCGTCGTTGCCGCTTCCCCGCCGCTTCCGGCAGCCTCTGCCGGCGCCGGCGCTGCAGCGGCACGGGCCGCATCGGCCTTGCGCAGCAGGGCATCGGTATCGGCCAGGGTGCGGGTCAGGTACCAGTGGCCTTCGCGCCGGCTCAGCGGCAGCTGCAGCTGCAGGGTGCGCCCGGCCAGCTCGTATTCCATGCGGACCAGGGCGTTGTCGCCTTCCACGGAAAGCAGTTCCCCGCGCAGGCTGCGCAGGGCGTCGTCCACGCCCAGCCCGTAGCTGGCCAGGACCGCCTTGACCGTGTGCAGGAACGGCGCCAGCTGCCGCAGGCTGCCTTCCATGCCGGCCGCGCGCAGGCCGTCCTCATCATCGAAGCCCACCTTGCCAGCGGCCTCGACCAGCGCGGCAATGCTGCTGCGGGCGCGCGCGCGGTCGCTGATCGGCGCGCCCTGCGCCCAGCCGGCCAGGGTTTCCACCAGGGCGATGTAATGCGTCTGCTGGCTGAAGGTGTAGCCCTTCTGGTGGCGCAGGTACTGCACGCCGAAGTTGCCCATCGACTGCGCCGCCTGGCGCACGGCGCTGGCCTGGCCGGCCAGCTGGCGGTCGAAACTGCGCTGCAGCTGGGTGGCGGCCTGCGGCTCGCGCAGGGCGGCCAGCATCGGCAGCATCTGGTCGCCCAGCGGCAGTTCGCCCAGTGGCCACTGGCTGTGGCCGTCGGTCCAGGCCTGCTGCAGCCGCTGGTACTGGCTCGGCGGCACCGACAGGCGCGCATAGCCAACCAGGTCGTCCTCGACCAGGCGCTGGGCCATGGCCTGCACCGCCGCCACCGGCTCGGCCGCAGGCGTGGCCGGATCGCTGCTGGATTGGCGGCACGCGGCCATTGCCAGCAGCACCATGGCTGCCAGCCCCCACCCACGCGCAGACCTTCCTCGCACTGCCACGCTCATGCAATCGGACTCCCCGTACCGGCCCGCATCTTGCGGCCTGCAAGGTGACAGCGGCAAGCCTTGCGGTCACGGTTTGCAGGCTGCAGCGATAAAAAAAGAGCCCGGATCACCGGGATCGCAGGGCTCTTCAAACCGGCGCAAGGCCGGTGGACAGTGGTGGCGCATCTCCGGCCCAGGGGCCGGATGGCGGCGATGCTACGCCCCTGCCGAAGTTAAGGCAATACGTCATGTAACATGACTTAAATAATTGATTTTATTCAATCAATCCCTTTGCCAGACGGCTTCAATGAAATCTACGGCATGTTTTTCGGCGATTCGGGCATAAACGCCGGGGTACCCGGCCAGTGCACAGCCCTCGCCCCAGCTGACCACGCCGAACTGGGTCCAGCCTTCGCGCAGGCGCAGCAGCAGTGGCCCGCCCGAGTCGCCCTGGCAGCTGTCCATGCCTTCACGCCCGGCGCAGATGACCTTGCCGCGCGACAGCTTGCCGGCATACGCCTGCTGGCACTCGGCAAACGGTACGAACGGCACCTGCACCGTCTGCAGCTGGGTGGGATAGCGGCGGTCTGCGCTGATGTCGGTGTCGCCCCAGCCGATGACAGTGAACGCGCGGCCGGGCTTGAGGTAGTTCGCATCGGCCCGCAGCCGCAGGTTGACCGGCTCCGCGCCGGCCAGCGGCGTGCTCAGCTGGATCAGCGCCACGTCGTGTTCCAGCGAACTGCCGCTGTTGAAGGCCGGGTGCACGTGGATGGCCTTGATGTTGGACGCGCGCGTGGAGGCGTCGGTGGACAGCGTGGTGACGTTGCCGACAACAGCGATTCCAGCGGGCGCTTCACCCTGCATGCAATGCGCGGCGGTCAGCACCCACGACGGCGAGATGAGCGTGCCCCCGCAGAAATGGCGGGCGTGGTCGGAATCACCACCGGAAACGCTCTGGATGCTGACCATGAAAGGGTATTCGCCCGCCTGGGCGGCCTCGCCGCCGATGATGCGCGGGATTTCATGTGATTGCGGCGCGGCGCTGGCTGGCAGGGTAATGGCGGCCAGCAGCAGGCCGGCGAACAATGAGGTGCTGCGATACATATCCGTGTACTCCCTCTTCGATGGTTGAACCGGCAGGACCGTGGATCGGCGCCGGTGCATCGATTGGGAGGGAGCGGCGTTCCGATCCAGTGCGACCGTGCGCACGGTTCTTCGCGGCGGGGTCGACTACGACAGGACCTTACCCACAAATGCGAACGCCATCCCACACACGGCGGGATGGCGTTCGGTATTGCGGTGTGACCGGCAGCGCCGGCAGGCTCAGCGTGCAGCCAGAGCCGACGTGATTTCCTGCTGGATCGCGCGCGCGGCGGCCTGCGGATCGGTCGCCAGGCGGATCGGGCGGCCGACCACGATGGCATCGGCGCCATCGGCGAAGGCCCGGGCCACGCCGATGGTGCGCTTCTGGTCATCGCCGACCGGGCCACCGGGACGGATACCCGGACAGACGATCGAGAAACCAGCGCCCGTGGCGGCACGGATCGGCCCCGCTTCCTGCCCCGAGGCGATCACGCCATCGATGCCGGCGGCCTGGGCGGCCAGCGCGCGCTCGACCACTACATCCACCGGTTCACGGTCGATGCCCATCTGCGCCAGGTCCGGGCGGCCCATCGAGGTCAGCACGGTCACCGCCAGCAGGCGCATGTCGCTGCTGTTGGCGGCCGCGCAGGCCTCCATCATCGCCGGGTGCCAGCCATGGATGGTGGCGTAGCTGACCGGCCACTGCGACAGGCGCTTGATCACCGCCGCGGCGGTGGCCGGGATGTCGAAGAACTTCAGGTCGACGAACACGCGCTTGTCGCGGCGGGCCAGCTCGTCCAGCACCTGGAAGTACTCGCCGGAGGCGAGCAGTTCCATGCCGATCTTGTAGAACGCCACGCTGTCGCCCAGGCGATCGACCCATGCCAGTGCCTGCACGCGGTCCGGCACGTCCAGGGCGAAGATCAGCCGTTCGTCATCGCGCAGCGGCAGCGGTGCGCGGCTCACGGTGCGTAATCCAGCGCCGCGCGCTTGGCGTCGTGGCGGGCCTGGCGCGACTGGCTGTAGTCGTTGTTGAACTGGGCCGGTTCAAAACCGCCGTAGGTCGGGTTGGGCAGCATCCACCAGCGCTCGCCGAACCAGTCGTGGTACTGCTGCAGCAGCGCGTCGCGGCCTTCGTTGGTGTTGGCGGTCACCTCCACGAAGTCACCCAGCTGGTCACCGAACTGCATCAGCACGCGGTACTGCTGGCCGGCCAGGCGGCGGCGGCAGTTCTTCTCGCTGCCGTTCTGCTCGCAGTCCTTCACCACAGTGCCCAGGCCGAGGAACACGCTGTCGTCGGCCACCGGCAGGCCCTGCTCGCGCAGGTTGGCCAGGGTCGCGTCCTTCAGGTGCACGGCGCGGTTGGAGATGTACAGCAGGGTCACGCCCCTGGCGTTGGCGGCCTTGGCGAAATCAACCACGCCGGGGA
>NZ_JBNNHG010000025.1:0-18309 GCF_050268705.1 Stenotrophomonas sp. NPDC077659
TCGAGAACCACCTGCGTGCCGTGCTGGGCCTGCCGCTGGGCAGCACCCGCATGCTCGGCCATGCCTGCATGCTGAACTGGCTGGGCGCGATGCCCGACCCGGCGCCGGTGCTGGGCCAGGCCAGCGGCCATTGGCATGACTATGGCAAGCAGCCGCGCGATGGCCGCAAGGTCGGCCATGCGACACTGCGTGACGATGATGCTGCTGCGCTGGCCGATGCGCTGGTGCAGGTCGGCCTGGAGCTGGATCGTCAGGACCAGGTGGCACCGGCAGTGCACGCGCTGCGCAGCCGCTGATCTCTGGTAGTGCCGGCCGCTGGCCGGCCATGCCCACCAAGGTGGGCATCTACCAGAGCAGCGCCATGCGCGGTGGCACGCGAAGCCGGTCGCGCCGGGCATGCCCGGTGGCCCTCGATACCGGTAGTGCCGGCCGCTGGCCGGCAACCCCCTCAGCGCAGCTGGCTCCCGGCAAATTCCCAGTTGACCATCTGCCAGAACGCGTCCAGATAGCGCGCGCGTTCGTTCTGGTAATCGGTGTAGTACGCGTGTTCCCACACATCGCAGCACAGCAGCGGGATGCTTTCGCCGGTCAGTGGCGTACCCGCGTTGCGGGTGGCCTGTATGCCAAGCTGGCCGCCGGGGTGCTGCACCAGCCAGACCCAGCCCGAACCGAACAGGCCCAGTGCGGCGCGGTTGAATTCCTCGCGCAGGCGTTGGACGTCGCCAAATTGACGCTTGACCAGCTCGCCCAGCCGACCCTGCGGCTCGCCGCCGCCGCGCGGGCGCAGGCACTGCCAGTAGAAGCCGTGGTTCCAGGCCTGCGTGGCCGCATCGAACAGCGTGCCCTGGGCCTGGCGGACGATGTCTTCCAGCGGCGCCTCCTCCCATTCGGTGCCGACGATGGCGGCATTGACCGCATCCACATAGGCACGATGGTGGCGGCCGTGGTGCAGTTCCACGGTCTGCGCGGACAGATGCGGCTGCAGGGAGCCGGGAAGGTAGGGCAGGGCAGGCAATTCGACGGGCATGGACAGGTTCGTGGCCAAGGGGCGGCGGCAGCCGGTTCCATCGGCTTACAATGGCGGCTACCGTGGGCAGTCTAGCCGACCACTGCGGTCGGTTTGTCCGGCGAAGCAAGGAGTGAGGTGTGGCGGTAATGCAGCAAATCCAGGCCGAGGTGGATCGTTACCCGCTCGTGCTGTTCATGAAGGGCACCCCGCAATACCCGATGTGCGGCTTTTCCAGCCGCGCCGTGCAGGCATTGATGGCGGCCGGTGCCGTTGCCCTGCGTACGGTCAACGTGCTGGAAGAGCCGGAGATCCGCGCCAACCTGCCCCGCTTCTCCAACCTGCCCACGTTCCCGCAGTTGTTCATCCACGGCGAACTGATCGGCGGCTGTGACATCGTCATGGAGCTGTTCGAGGCCGGCGAGCTCAAGCGCATCGTCGAAGAGGCCGCCCAGGGATGAGCGCGTGGCCATCGACGTCGGCTGCCGATGCGGCGCGCGATGGCCGTCCCCTGCAGGATCGCGTAGTGCTCATCGCCGGTGCCGGTGGCGGTCTGGGCAGTGCCGCAGCGGTTGCGGCCGCCGAGGCCGGGGCTACGGTTGTGCTGATGGGGCGCAAGCCGCGGCGATTGGACCGGGTCTATGCCCAGGTGCAGGCCGTCGGCCCCGAGCCCCTGCTGTACCCGCTGGACATGGAAGGCGCCGGCCCCGATGACTATGCCGAACTGGCCCAGGCCCTGCAGCGCGAGCTGGGGCGGCTGGATGGCCTGCTGGTCTGTGCCGCGCATTTTCCCGGCCTGACCCCCTTCGAACTGGCCGACCCGGCCGGTTTTGCCCGCGCCGTGCACGTCACCCTCACTGCACCGGCGTGGCTGGCCCAAGCCTGCCTGCCGCTGCTGAAGCGGCAGGACGACGCGGCCCTGGTATTCGCCGTCGATGCGCCTGAAAGGGTGGGGCAGGCGTACTGGGGTGGCTATGGCGTGGCCCAGCACGGGCTGCGCGGGCTGATCGCCAGCCTGCATGATGAACTGGGCCGTACCCCGGTCAGGGTCAGCGGCCTGTATCCGGGCCCATTGCGTACCGCCCTGCGCGCCCGTGCCTATTCAGTTGACCAGGATCCGGCCGCCCAAGGCCCGGAAAAGCCCGCCGCTGCGGCCGTTGCGCTGCTTTCGCCCGGCGGTGCGGCATGGCGAGGGCAGGTACTTGACGCCAGTCACGATGCTGCCGCTGGTTAACTGGACGATATGACGGAATGAAGGTTCCGTCACGATCGCGTTGCGATCCCGTACCGTTTGTCGCACAACCGTCACAATGAAGGCGTAGCGTGTTAATCTAGTGTTAACCGTTGCGGCAGCTGCCGTTCACGGTAGGGAACCCCAGATAAATGTCCAGTCAGCCGCCCGCAAGGCTGGTTGGATGCGCTTTTTTTTCCGCCATCGCCAACTCGCATCGAGGCTACCGAAAAATGACCCACCCACTCCGGATGTCCAAGCTCACCCTTGGTCTCGTGGCTGCACTCGCCGCCGCCCCCGCCTTCGCCCAGAGCACCTCTGCCGGTGTCGGCGGCCAGGTCATCTCCCGCGCCGGCCAGCCCGTCGCCGGTGCTGAAGTCACCATCACCCATACCGAGTCGGGCACTGTTTCGCGTGCTACCACCGATGCGGCGGGTCGCTACAACGCGCGTGGTCTGCGCGTGGGTGGCCCGTACACCATCACCATCACCAAGCCGGGTGAAGGCACCAAGACCGAAGATGGCGTCTACCTGGGCGTGAACCAGACTGGCACCATCAACGCCACCCTGGCCGGCGACCTGGCTGCTGCCACCAACCTGGACACCGTCCAGGTCACCGCCGTCGGCGGTGGTTCGGAAGTGTTCAGCGCCACCAAGATGGGCTCGGGCACCAACATCAGCCAGCAGCAGATCGAAATTGCGCCGTCCATCGGCGGCAACATCCAGGATCTGATGCGCCTCGACCCGCGCGTCGCCTTCATCGATCGCGCCTCGGGTTCGATCTCGGCCGGCGGCCAGAACCCGCGCTTCAACTCGATCAGCATCGACGGCGTTTCGGCCAGCGACACGTTCGGCCTGGAAGGCAACAACATGCCGACCCGCCGCCAGCCGGTCGCGATGGAAGCCATCGAAGCACTGGACATCAATCTGTCCAACTACGACGTCAGCATTGCTGCCGCCACCGGTGCCACCGTCAATGCGGTGACCAAGTCCGGTACCAATGAATTCCACGGTTCGGTGTACGGCACCTACCGTGACGGCGACTGGTTCGGTGACAACCCGGAAGGCCAGCCCTTCAATGGTTTCACCAAGGAGCAGACCTACGGCATGACCCTGGGCGGCCCGATCGTCAAGGACAAGCTGTTCTTCTTCGCCAACTACGAAAAGTTCAAGCAGTCCGCGCCGGGTGCCGACATCTCCAGCAGCGCGCTGGGACAGGCCAATGCTGACTACACGATGGCGGATGTGACCCGTGCACAGCAGATTGCCCAGGACGTGTACGGTTTCAACGCCGGTGGCCTGGAAAGCAATGGCGACACGGAGCTGGAAGAGTACGCGCTGAAAATTGACTGGAACATCAGCGACAACCACCGCGCCAACATCCGCTACAGCAAGCTGGAACAGGACAAGCTGCGCATCAACGGCATGGGTTCGGCCTCCCAGGCTTCGCTCAGCTCGTACTGGTACCAGCACGTCAAGACCAACGAGAGCTACGTCGCCCAGCTGTTCAGCGACTGGACCGACAACTTCTCCACCGAACTGAAGGCCTCGTACCGCGAGTACTCGGCCATCCGCCAGGTGCCGACCACTGCGCCGAGCATCCGCATCTATTTCCCGGATGGCGTCAACGTGCAGGGTGATTCGCTGTACCTGGGTACCGAGGCGAACTCGCACAACAACATCCTCGAGACCAAGGCGTGGAACTACTACGCTGCCGGCACGCTCACTCTGGGCGACCATGATGTGAAGTTTGGTGGGTCGTATGACACCAACGACATCTACAACTATTACGGCGCCAACTCGTGGGGCACGTACACCTTCAACGGCCTGGACAACTTCGCATCGGGCAACTGGGCCAGCTACAACCTGTCGAAGGAAACCACCCCGGGTTCCATCGCCGCTGACTACAAGTTCAGCAATCTGGCCCTGTTCGTGCAGGATACCTGGTACGTCAACAGCAACCTGACCCTGACCATGGGCGTGCGTGCCGACCGTCCGGACAGCAGCCCGAAGCCGCAGTTCAACCAGAAGGCCTATGACACCTTCGGTTACGACAACAGCAAGGTCTTCAACAACAAGTTCCTGATCCAGCCGCGCGTTGGCTTCAACTACACCTTCGACACCGAGCGTCCGACCCAGCTGCGTGGCGGCGTGGGCCTGTTCCAGGGTGACTCGCCGCAGGTGTGGATCAGCAACAGCTACTCCACCACCGGTTTCAACTACGGCTCGTACAACTTCACCGACGGTTTCGCCAATCATCCGGACCTGGTGTTCAGCCCGAACAAGGACACCCAGCCGGTACCGGCTACGGGTCCGAATTCCGGCCTGACCCAGAACGTCAACTTCGTCGGCAAGGACTTCAAGATGCCGTCGACCTACAAGGCGAACATCGCCTTCGACCACGAGCTGCCCTGGAACGGCATCGTGGCCTCGGCCGAGCTGCTGATGACCAAGGTGAAGGATGGCCTGTTCTACCAGCACCTGAATCTGGGTGAAGGGCGTGAAGTCGGTCCGGACGGCCGTATCAACTACTACAATCCGGCCGCCACCGGCCGCCTGTGGAACACCGGCGATGTCCGTTATCGCTCGGGTCTGCAGGGCTTCAACAACGTCTACCTGATCGACAACACCGACAAGGGTCGTACGTCGCAGTTCACCGTCTCGCTGAGCAAGCCGTGGAGCGACGCAAGCGACTGGTCCTGGAACCTGGGTTACACCTACACCGATGCGAAGGAAGTGGGCACGCTGACCAGCTCCACGGCCAGCTCGGGCTGGGGCTACCAGTACGCCAAGAACATCAACGATGAAGTGCTGAACACTTCGCGTTACCAGATCCGCGATCGCATTTCCGGCGCGCTGAACTGGAAGCACAAGTTCTTCGGTGATTACGAAACCAAGGTCGGCCTGGTGTATGAAGGTCGCAGCGGTCGTCCGTTCAGCTACGTCTATGTGAACGATGCCAACGGCGACAGCCGTAGTGCAAACGACCTGTTCTACGTTCCGAACCCGGGTGAAGTGCTGTTTGGTGTTCTGGACAAGAACGGCAAGTTCACCGCTGATGCTGCCATGGAGAAGAACTTCTTCAACTGGCTGGCTGCGAACCCGGACCTGGCCAAGTATGCCGGCTCGGTGGCCCCGGCCAACAAGTTCCGCACTGGCTGGATCAATACCTTCGACATCCGTATCAGCCAGCAGCTGCCGGGCTTCATGAAGGGCCACAAGTCGGAAATCTGGCTTGACATCCAGAACGTCGGCAACATGCTGAACAAGAAGTGGGGCAACATCTACGACTACGGCTTCTACGCCGACTCGCGCGTGGCGTCCCTGCAGGGCATCTACGACGGCAAGTACGTGTACAACTACCGCAACGCCGATGCCCCGACCGTGGCCAACGCGGATGCAGACGGCTTTGACGTCGGTGTCTCGCAGTGGTCGCTGCAGCTGGGCTTCCGCTACCAGTTCTGATGAACTGACGTAGTTGCTGCACACGGAAACGGCCGGGGAAACCCGGCCGTTTTCCGTTCAGGCGAAAGTCCTTGCAGGCGTGCGGGCGGCGGCGTAGCATCGCCCCTCGTGCGCGGCGCAAGGGCCGCCTGGCGGTCCCGGAATGGCGAACGCGGGCAGCACACATCCAACGGTCGGGTTTCCCGGCCGTTTTGCTTTTTAAGGGGGCGGCAGTACAGTCGGAAACCTTGAAGGAAGCGAAAAGTTGGATATGACGACGAACGAAAAGGCAGCCCGCGCGCTGCCGGTGCAGGATGCGCGGATCTACCCGCGCGGTGGGCTGGATGTGCTGTCGCGGGCAGAGGTGGCACGCCTGCGCGATGCCTCTGGCGGCGGCATGCACGAACTGCTGCGCCGCTGCGCGCTGGCGGTGCTGACCAGTGGCAGTGCCTCGGACGACCCACGCGCGGCGCGCGATCTCTACCCTGATTTCGACATCCAGGTGGCGCAGCAGGATCGCGGCGTGCGCATCGATCTGGTGAACGCACCGGCGATGGCCTTCGTCGATGGCGAGATCATCCGCGGCGTGGCCGAACTGCTGTTCGCCGTGGTCCGCGACCTGGCCTACATGGCCATCGAGATGGGCCCGGCCTACGCGGCCGAGCTGGAGTCCTCCGAAGGCATCACCAACGCGGTGTTCGGCCTGCTGCGCAACGCGCGCATCCTCAACCCGGGCGACCCGAACCTGGTGGTCTGCTGGGGCGGCCACTCCATCGGCCGTGACGAATACCTGTACACCAAGCAGGTTGGCTACGAGCTGGGCCTGCGTGGCCTGGACATCTGCACCGGCTGCGGCCCGGGCGCGATGAAGGGCCCGATGAAGGGTGCCACCATCGCCCACGCCAAGCAGCGCAGGACCGTGACGCGCTACGTCGGCCTGACCGAGCCGGGGATCATCGCCGCCGAGTCGCCGAACCCGATCGTCAACCACCTGGTCATCATGCCGGACATCGAGAAGCGCCTTGAGGCCTTCGTCCGCATCGGCCACGGCATCATCGTGTTCGCCGGTGGCGTCGGCACGGCCGAGGAGATCCTGTACCTGCTCGGCATCCTGCTGCGCGAGGAGAACAAGGACCTGCCGTTCCCGCTGATCCTGACCGGCCCGACCGTGGCCGCGCCATATTTCGAGCAGATCGACCGCTTCATCCGCCTGACCCTGGGCGACGCGGCGGCCGAGCGCTACGAAATCATCATCGGTGACCCGGTGGCGGTGGCGCGCAGGATGGCCAGCGGCATCAAGCAGGTGCGCGAGCACCGCCTGGCGCAGAAGGATTCGTTCTTCTTCAACTGGTCCATCGAGATTCCGTGGGAGTACCAGCAGCCGTTCGTGCCGACCCATGAGGCGATGGCGGCGCTGGACCTGCACCACGGCCGCGCGCCGCATGCGCTGGCGGCCGACCTGCGACGGGCGTTCTCCGGCATCGTGGCCGGCAACGTGAAGGAAGATGGCATGCGCCGCATCGAGCAGTTCGGCCCGTTCCAGATCCATGGTGATGCCGACATGATGCAGGCCCTGGACGCGCTGCTGCGTGCCTTTGTCGACCAGCGCCGGATGAAGATATCCGGCGAATACCAGCCCTGCTACCAGGTGCTGGCCTGACCGTTCAGGGGTCGGAGCCCTTCGGGATCCGACCGCAGCCCCGGGTGGCCCGCCCGGAGGGGCTCCCACCCCTTCCGGGAGCTGCCGGAAGGGCAGGGCGTGTCAACGCTTTGACGCCTGTCCCCCCGTTCTGACCGTTCATCCTGCCGCCGCTTGCCGGCGGCGGTCCGGTGCGCCATCGTGGCCGCCAACACGCTGGGGAGCGTTCCATGTCATTGCGCCGGTCCAAGGGCTTCACACTGCTCGAGCTGATGATCACGGTTGCGGTGCTGGCGATCATGACCGCCATCGCCTATCCCAGCTTCCAGAGCACCATCCGTTCCAACCGCATGGCCACTACGGCCAACGAGCTGATGGGCGCGCTGTCGCTGGCGCGGTCCGAGGCGATCCGCGGCACCCATGGCGGCGCCGTCTGCGCGTCGAAGGCGGGCACCGCCTGTGATGGCGCCAGCTGGACCGATGGCTGGATGGTCTGGAACGACAGCAACGGCAATGGCAGTTTCGACAAGGATGAGCCCGTGCTGCGCTATGCCGAAGGGCGTTCGCAGATGGAAGGCGTTGCCGATGAGTCGCTCAGCATAGCGTTCGATGCGCGCGGTCGCAGCCGGGCTGCCGCTGTCACCAACATCACCCTGCGCCCGGCCGACTGCGGCGGGCAGCCGTTGCAGCGGCGGATGATCGTCTCGCTTACCGGCCAGGTCCGGCTGCAGAAGGAAGCATGCGAGTGAAGCCTCGTCCTCCCCGTCGGCTGTCCCTGGCCCCCCGCGCACAGCAGGGTTTCACCCTGATCGAGGTGCTGATCGCGATCCTCGTGCTGGGCTTTGGCCTGCTCGGATTTGCCCTGCTGCAGACGATGAACGTGCGCTACGTCCAGAGCGCGAACTTCCGCACCCAGGCGACCAACCTGAGCTACGAGCTGCTGGACCAGATCCGCGCCAACCGCGTCGGCGCGGCGTTCTACCTCGGCGACTACACCGCTACCACCACCAAGTGTTCGCCGCCCACCGGCAGCGCCATCGACAAGGCGGCTTTCATGACCGACTGGCGTTGCCGCCTTGGCAAAGCGATGGGCGAGGGGGCCACGGCCAAGGTCACCCGTGACGGCACCCTGTACACCGTGCAGGTGACCTGGGGTGATGAACGCTGGAAGGCCGATGCCGCAGATACCACCTTCAGCGCGAGTACCCGACTGTGAAAAACGTCCATCGCTCTCGGAGTACCGCCCGCGGCCTGTCGCTGATCGAACTGATGATCTCGATGGTGATCGGCCTGATCATCATGCTCGCCGTGGTGCAGGTGTTCGCCGCGTCACGCGAAGCCTACCGGCTTTCCGAAGGCCTGGCGCGCGTGCAGGAGAACAGCCGCTTCGCCATGGATACCCTGCAGCGCGAGATCCGCATGGTCGGGCATTTCGGCTGCGTCAACGACCAGGCGCAGACCTCTGCCACCCGCGTTTCGCTGCGCTCCACGCTCGATGGCGCGTCCAATCCGGTGCTGGATTTCAACCGGTCGATCCAGGGCTACGAGGCCACCGACACCGAACCCGGCAAGACCCTGACCATCAAGGCCACCCCGGATACCGGCGGCACGGCTTACACCCCCAGCCTGCCCGACGCCATCGCCAATGCGCTGACCAACCGCGTCGACGGCAGCGACATCATCGCGCTGCGCTATCTGATGCCCGATGGCGTGCCGGTGACGTCCATCGGTGGCGATGCCAGCAAGCCGGTGTTCAATTTCGACGCCTCGCGCCTGGCAGTGCTGCGCAGTGGCGTGGCCAACCCCGGGTTGTATGGCGTCGCTGACTGCTCCTCAGCCACGGTTTTCCAGGCCAGCGCCGTGAATGCCACCGGTGCCAGCGTCACCTTCAACACGGTCAAGCTCAACGGCTCGCGCACCTTCGTGGAGGGCTACACGGTGGGCCAGGCCAATCTGTACCGGGCCGAGAGTGCTGTGTACTACGTCGGCTATGACGCCGACACCAGGCAGCGCTCGCTGTACCGGGTCCGGTTCAGTGCGACGCCGGGCGGCGACCTGGCCGCCGGTGCGCCCGAGCCGCTGGTGGAGGGCGTGGACAACCTGCAGCTGCTGTACGGCCAGGATCGCAATCTGGACACCGCAGCACCCTCGGGCTACATCGACCGCCAGGGCACTGCCAAAACGGTGCAGGAATCGCTGCCAGCCGATGTCCAGCTGGCCTGGCGCCGGGTTGGCGCCGTGCAGATCGGCCTGCTGATGTCCAGCCCGGACCCGGCTTCCGCGCGCCAGTCCGATGGCGCTGCCGCGCTGGTCGGCATGGGCGTCACCTACACCCCCCCGACGGACGGGCGCATGCGTGCGGTCTACCAGACCAGCGTGGCGCTGCGAAACCGCCTTTACGGCAATTGAGGCCATGATGCGTACCTCACGATCCCTGCCGGCCTTCCCGCAACGCCAGCGTGGCGCCGTCCTGTATGTCGCGCTGATCATGTTGATCCTGCTCGCGCTCATCGGCATCGCCGGCATGCAGGTCACCAGCATGCAGGAACGCATGGCCTCCAACTACCTGCGTACGAATCTGGCGTTCCAGAACGCCGAGTCCAGCGCGCGCGCCACCGAGGCCGCCATCGAGACCGCCCTGGAGGGCAGCACCAATGTCTACCGGGCCAACCAGGAAGAGTGCAGCCCCACCTACGATCCGCTGACCTGGGCCAACGCCGTCACCAAGACCGGCGACCAGTACACCCGCCGCCTGGACAAGTGTTTCGCCGCGTCCAGCCGCCGCATCGGTGAAAAGGCCAACGAGGAAACCGGAAACATCTACCAGGTCACGGCCCTGGCCAGCGACCAGGCCACTGACGCAACCGCCAGCGCTGTCATCGATACGGTCTTCATCCCATGAACAACGACCCACGCTTTCTTCGTCTGCGCCCCTCAACCTGGCTGCGTGCCGGTGCCGGGCTGGCCGTGCTCGCCGGCCTGGCCGCGCTGATCATCCCGCTGCATGCCGCGCTCGGCGACTACGACATCGCCCAGGAGCCGCTGTACACCAAGCAGAGCCAGCCGCCGCTGATGATGATGGTGATGTCGCGCGATGAGCAGCTGTTCAACAAGGCGTACAGCGATTACAGCGATCTGAATGAAGATGGCATCCTCGACACCACCTATCTCGATACCTTCGAGTATGGTGGCTACTTCGACTCCAATCTCTGCTACTCCGCGACGGCCGGCAACTCGGACACCAATGTGTTCAAGGCATCCGCCGCTGCCGGTGGTACCAACACGCACAGCTGCAGCGGCGCGTGGTCGGGCAACTTCCTGAACTGGGTGACCATGAGTCGTCTGGACGTGATGCGCAGCGTGCTCTATGGCGGCCAGCGTTCCACCGACACGGCTGACAAAACGGTCATCGAGCGTGCACAGATCCCCAGCGACCTGCATGCCTGGGTAAAGGTCTACAGCGGTAGCGACATCGGCAGCTTCACCCCGCTCAGCGGAACGCAGTCCTTCTGCAATTCCACGGTCACCTCCGGTGGACGCCCGTTGATGCGCGTTGCCTCGGGCAACTGGTCGGAGTGGGCATCGACGGCGTCTTACCAGTGCGGTGTGAACCGCAGTGGCGAGGGTGGTGCGGATACTCCCAAGGCCACCACGGACTATGTCGTGCGCGCCGAAGTCTGCGCCTCCACCAATGCCGCCCTGCGCGAAGGCTACTGCCGCAAATACAACGATGGTACGACCGATCGTTACAAGCCTGCAGGCGTGCTGCAGACCTACGGTGAGAGTGGCCGCCTGCGTTTCGGCCTGATCAGCGGTACTTACTCCAGTCCGCGCGATGGCGGCGTGCTGCGCCGGAATATCGGCAAGATTGCCGGCAACGGCACGACCTTCTGTGCGGCAGGCGATGAGATCAATCTCGCCACCGGTCAGTTCTGCCCATCGTCAACCAATGGCAAGGTGAACGAAGGAATCATCAGTACAATCTCCAACTTCCGCATCGACCAGTGGAACTGGAGCAACAACTGGAACGACTGCAACAACTACGGCATCCTCAACCGCGCTGGCACCGACAATAACCGCATCCTGGACAATCCGGGCAGCGGCTCACAGAAGTGCAGTGCGTGGGGCAATCCGCTGGCGGAAATGTATGCCGAGGCCCTGCGCTACATCGGCGCCTCGAACAAGACCGGCAGCTACAACAACGGCACTGACCTCAGCGGCCTGCCGTCCGGGCTGGAGTGGAAGGACCCGTACGCGCTGCCGGCCAGTGGCGGCAACTCCTACTGCGCCACCTGCAACATCCTGGTGCTGTCTTCGGGCCTGCCGTCCTTCGACGGTGACAATATCGGGACGCTGCCGCAGCAGATCGATGCGGCTGCGCAGACCAATGCCATCGGCACTGCAGATGGCATCACCGGCAAGTCGTGGATGGTGGGGCGTGACACGGCGACGGCTGCCGATCCCAACAACACCCACGAGGATATCTGCCAGGGCCGTACGCTGAACAACCTGAGCACCGCACGCGGCATCTGCCCGGACATTCCAAGCATGGAAGGCAGCTACCTGATGGCCGGCATGGCCAAGGGGGCGGCTGCGACCGATCTTCGTCCGGGCGTGCAGGGCAAGCCCGCCAGCTACAAGGTGACGGCCACCACCTACACCGTTGCCCTGGCGGAAACGCTGCCGCAGTTCGAAATTGCGGTGGGCGGCAGCAAGATCGGCCTGGCGCCGCTGTGCCAGGCCAACAACAGCGGCACCGCCACGGCGGCGAGCAGTGGCTGGCGCAGCTGCTTCCTTGGGTCGGTGGGCATCGGCATCAAGACCGCCAACAGCACCGGTGACAACCACGTCTATGGCCGCACCTACCGCTCCGACGCGAAGGCGGGCAGTTTCTCCCTGGTCTGGGAAGACTCGCTGTGGGGCAACGACCACGACAACGACGTCGTGGCGATGCTGAGCTACTGCGTGGGTTCCACCTGCACGGAGAACACCGGCTTCAACAACATCTGCTGGCGTGCGGACACCACCAAAAGCGTGAGCGCCGCCAACAAGGCCGCGATCTGCAACAGCAATGGCGGCCTTGTCAGTACCCCGGGCGAGGACGAAGTCCTCATCCGTATCGAAAACCTGTCGGCCTATGCCGGCAACGCGATGCTGACCGGCTACACGATTACCGGCTCCAATGCTTCTACGGCCGTGCAGCGCCTTGCCCTTCGGCCGGGCAACTCGAACGCTTCGGTGCTGAGCACCACCAGCAACTTCCCCAGCGACTGGCAGAAGCCCATTGTCATCAAGTACAAGGCCTCGACCAATGCGGCCGGCCAGCTGGAAAGTCCTCTGTGGTATGCCGCCAAATACGGCGTGCCAGCCGGTGGCAAGGCGTGGGACAGCAAGAAGAAGGGCGTGCCCGACAACTACTTCCTGGCCCGCAATCCGACCAAGCTGAAGCAGGCCCTGGAAGAGATCTTCGACAGCGCGGCGCAGGGTGATGCGCCGGTGGGCGGCGATGGCTCGGGCGCCCGCATCAGCACCAACTCGTTCACCGTGGCCTCGCACTTCCGCGTGCCCTCCGGCAGCAATGACTGGACGGGCGATGTCATTGCAACCCGAGTGGGCAGCAACGGTACCGACGACGCTGAACTGTGGAAAGCGTCGAGCCGGATCAGCACCTCGACGCGCCGGATCTTCATGGCCACCGCGCCAACCACCACCGATTCGGCCAAGGATACGGTGACAGCAGCGAAGGTGGCCGAGTTCCTGGCAACCAACCTGCCAGGCAACAATGATAGTGAGAAGGCAGCATCTCTGGGCTTGGGTACCAAGCCAGATTGGTATGCAGGCAAGACCCCTGGTGACCTGGTCAGCTACCTGAAGGGTGGCGCGGTCAGTGGCTTCCGTTCCCGCACATCGCCATTGGGTGACATCGTCAATTCGACCACCGAAGTCGTATCCAATCGCGACGACTATGGCTACACGTCGTGGGGCAGCAGCGCCACAACATGGAAGAAAACGCTGGGTGCATCCTATGCGTCCTTCCTGGCCGACAAGCTGGCGACCGGCGGCCCACCGACCATGGTCTATGTGGGTGCGAACGATGGCATGCTGCACGGCTTCAATGCGTCCGACAGCGCGTCTGCCGGCAACGAGGAACTGGCGTTCGTTCCGTCAACGGCGTTGCAGCACATCGCCGAGCTGGCCAACCCCAAGTACGGCCACCGCTACTACGTGGATGGTCCGCTGACCTCCTCGGATGTATATGACGGCTCGAATTGGCGCACCGTGCTGGTGGGTACCACCGGTGGTGGTGGCTCCTCCACGGCGCAGTACAGCGGCAAGGCCAGCAACGGATCGGTGTTCGGCCTGGATATCGGCAGCCCGACCACCTTCGGTGCCAGCAATGTGCTGTGGGAAGTCTCGGGCAAGACCGAGTCCGACCTCGGCTTCGTGCTGGGCAAGCCGGTGGTCGTGCCGGTCACCGGCACTACGGCTGGCGGCCAGCCGCGCTTCGTGGCGCTGTTCGGCAATGGCGTCAATTCCACCAGCGGCAAGCCCGTGCTGTTCGTGGTGGATATCACCACCGGCAAGGTTCTGCGCCGCATCGCTCCCACCGACACCGCCTATGCAGGGCGCAATGGCCTGATCAACCTCGCCCCGGTGGCGCTTAAGAACAGCGATGGCGTCACTGACACCGTGTACGGCGGCGACATGCAGGGCAACCTGTGGAAGTTCGACCTGTCCGACACCAACATCAGCAACTGGAAGGTGGCCCTGGATGGCGCACCGCTGTTCACTGCCGTGCGTGACAGCAAGCCGCAGCCGATCATGAGTGGCATCGAAGTGACGACGGGGCCGGCTGGTGGCGTCAGCCTGTACTTCGGCACTGGGCAGTACTTCGCAGCCGACGACAACGCGGTCAGCAGCTCCTCCCCGGTGCAGAGCCTGTACGGCATCTGGGACAACCTGAAGACGGCCGTCACCGGGCGCAGCGTGCTGCAGGGGCAGACCGTGTCCACGACATCGGCCAATGCCGGCTATTCCGGACGCGCGGTCACCCGCACCGAGTTCGTGTACGGCGATGTCCGCGGCTGGTACGTCGATCTGGTGGTGGGCAATACACTTGATGGCGAGCGTTTCGTCGGCAATCCCAACATCCAGAACGGCACGGTGTTCTTCACCACCTATGTGCCGGGTACCGCCATCTGCGGCAGCGGTGGCGGCGTGAACTGGCTGTATGGCCTGAACCTGTTGACCGGCGGCGGCGCCATGAGCGGGTTGAGCACCGGCATCAACGGTACCTCGGTGTGTACCGGCAACTGCGGCGCGGTAGCCCTGAACAAGGGCGGCGCGCCCGCGCAGGGGCCGCCGGTGAAGGACACCAGCATCTTCGTGCCCAAGCTGACCCCGTGCGACCCGACCAAGGCCACCTGCACGGTGCAGCAGCTGCTGGACGCCGAAGCGTGTACCTTCGTGCTGCGTGCCCCGGGTGCTGACGCCATGTACATGCCACGCCCCTGTGGTCGCCAGTCGTGGCGGCAGATCCGCTGATGAGATTGCCAGAGAGCATCGTTATGAAGACCAACCCCCTCCCGCGCGCGGCGCGTGGCTTCACCTTGATCGAGCTGATGATCACGGTGGCGGTGGTGGCGATTCTCGCCGCCATCGCGGTTCCGTCCTACAGCGAGTACGTGCTGCGCTCGCGCCGCGCGCAGGCCAAGGCCGACCTGGTGGAGATTGCCCAGCAGCTGGAGCGCTTCCACACTGTGCAGAACACCTACGCGGGCATGACGCTGCCCTTCGAGCAGTCGCCACGGGACGGCACCTCGCGCTACACCCTCTCGCTCAAGGAGGACGCCACTGCCTCGGCCTTCACCCTGCAGGCGGTGCCGGGCACCGGCCAGGACAAGGACAAGTGCGGCACCCTGACCCTGGACCAGGCGGGGCGCAAGACACCTGAGGCCAGCAAGGTTGCCGGGTGCTGGTGAAGTGCTGCTGGAAAACCGGGGTGTTGCATCACCTGCGTTGACCGTCTAGAATGCGCCTCCCCGCCCGAATAGCTCAGCCGGTTAGAGCACTTGACTGTTAATCAGGGGGTCGTTGGTTCGAGTCCAACTTCGGGCGCCAGATTCGAAAAAGCCGCGAGAAATCGCGGCTTTTTTCGTTGGCTGCCACGCTGGCGTCAGCAATCGACCACACCGCGTACGCGCTCGCTGCGTACCCGGCCGCTCACGTTGATGACCACACGGCTGTGTTCGCGCCCCTCCACGCATAACACCAGCGACTGGTTGGTGCCCGCATTGCGCCCGTCCGGCAGGAACTGCACGTGCGGGCGGTGCTGGCTGGACTGGATCAGGATGCGACGCGCTGGCTGATCGTGCACCTGCACGACCTTGCCCGGGGGCGCTGAGGCCCACGCCGCATCCTCGCTGCGTACCAGCCAGCCGTGGCTCCAGTGCGGGCTGCAGTTCACGCCATCGGCCGAGCCGCACACGGTGACCCGCCGGCGCTGGGTCACCGCCGTGCTGCGCGCCATCGCGAGGCTGCCGGTCAGTTCGGCGCGCAGGGTGTCGACGCGCAGGCGGTTCACAAGCCGCTGCCACGGTGCCCAGGCCAGCGCGAGCAGGACGCCCAGCACCATGAGCACCAGCAGAAGTTCGATCAGCTGGAAGCCGGGCGCCGGGCAGGGCGGTGGATGCCGGGGGTGAGGCGTGTTCATGGCCCCAGCCTGAACGTCGACCTGCCACGCCCGCCATCAGTGCAGGCCGTAGCGCGGGCCAGGATGTTTCCTCAACCGGTCGTCACCAAACCGGCCGCTATAATCATCATTCCCGGGACCTGGCAATACCATGAGCGACAGTTTTCAACTCGTCTCGCCGTATTCACCGGCGGGCGACCAGCCCAGCGCGATCGCGAAGCTGACCGATAATTTCGAAGCAGGCATCGCCAAGCAGACGCTGCTGGGCGTGACCGGTTCGGGCAAGACCTACACCATCGCCAACGTCATCCAGAACGTGCAGAAGCCGACGCTGATCATGGCGCCGAACAAGACGCTGGCCGCGCAGCTGTATGGTGAATTCAAGGCGTTCTTCCCGCACAACGCGGTGGAGTACTTCGTCAGCTACTACGATTACTACCAGCCCGAAGCCTATGTGCCTTCGTCGGACACCTTCATCGAGAAGGACAGTTCGATCAACGAGCATATCGAGCAGATGCGGCTGGCGGCGACCAAGACGCTGCTGTCGCGCCCGGATGCGATCGTGGTCGCCACCGTGTCGGCCATTTACGGCCTGGGCGCGCCGGAAGACTACCTGTCGCTGCGCCTGATCCTGTCCAAGGGCGAGCGCATCGAGCAGCGCGACCTGATCAACCACCTGACCCAGCTGCAGTACACGCGCAACGAGTACGAACTGCAGCGCGGCACCTTCCGCGTGCGTGGCGAGGTGATCGACGTGTTCCCGGCCGAATCGGACAGTGAGGCCCTGCGCATCGAACTGTTCGATGGGGAAGTCGAGAAGATCACGATGTTCGATCCGCTCACCGGCGAGACGATCCGCAACATGCAGCGCTTCACCGTCTATCCGAAGACCCACTACGCCACCACCCGCGAGCGCGTGCTGGCCGCGGTGGAAACCATCAAGGTGGAGCTGAAGGAGCGCCTGGAGCAGCTGTATGCGGAAAACAAGCTGGTGGAGGCGCAGCGCCTGGCCCAGCGCACCCAGTTCGATATCGAGATGATGGCCGAAGTCGGTTTCTGCAACGGCATCGAGAACTACTCGCGGCACCTGACCGGCAAGAACGCCGGCGAGCCACCGCCGACCCTGTTCGATTACCTGCCGCCGGACGCGCTGCTGGTCATCGACGAATCGCACGTGACCATTCCGCAGATCGGCGCGATGTTCAAGGGTGATCGTTCACGCAAGGAGACGCTGGTCGAGTTCGGTTTCCGCCTGCCCTCGGCGCTGGACAACCGGCCGCTGCGTTTCGAAGAGTGGGAGGCGCGCTGCCCGCGCGCGATCTACGTGTCCGCTACGCCGGGCCCGTACGAATATCGCGAGGCGGGTGATGAAATCACCGAACTGGTGGTGCGCCCGACCGGCCTGATCGATCCGGTGGTCGAGATCCGCCCGGTCGGCACCCAGGTGGACGACCTGATGAGCGAGGCCAACGAGCGCATCAAGGCCGGCGACCGCGTGCTGGTCACCACACTGACCAAGCGCATGGCCGAGAACCTGACCGAGTACCTGACCGAACATGGCATCCGCGTACGCTACCTGCACTCGGACGTGGACACGGTGGAGCGCGTGGAGATCATCCGCGACCTGCGCCTGGGCAAGTTCGACGTACTTGTGGGCATCAACCTGCTGCGCGAGGGCCTGGACATGCCGGAAGTCTCGCTGGTGGCGATCCTGGATGCGGACAAGGAAGGCTTCCTGCGTTCTACTGGCTCGCTGATCCAGACCATTGGCCGTGCCGCCCGCAATGTGCGCGGCAAGGCCATCCTGTATGCGGACAAGATCACCCGTTCGATGCAGGCGGCGATTGACGAGACCGACCGCCGCCGCACCAAGCAGGTCGAGTACAACGAGGAACACGGCATCGTGCCGCGCTCGGTGGCGCGACCGATCGTGGATGTGCTGGAAGGCGCGCGCTCGGATGCGGCCGAGAAGGCGTCGCGCAAGGGCAAAGGCAAGGGCACGGCGGTGGCCGAGGAGGCCGCCGATTACCGGTCGATGTCGCCGGCCCAGCTGGCCACCCGGCTCAAGGCGCTGGAACAGCAGATGTACCAGCACGCCAAGGACCTGGAGTTCGAGGATGCCGCCCGCGTGCGCGACCAGATCCGGCAGCTGAAGGAGGCCAGCCTCGGCTGAACACGGCAGCGCAGCCATCTTCACAAAAGTGTTGCGCTTACCCGTCGGCATCCGTAATATACGCGGCCTGCACCGACGCAATCGCGGAAATGCAGAAGCAAAACGGGCGGTTAGCTCAGCGGTAG
>NZ_JBNNHG010000025.1:18407-36574 GCF_050268705.1 Stenotrophomonas sp. NPDC077659
AGAGCACTACCTTGACATGGTAGGGGTCACAGGTTCGAACCCTGTACCGCCCACCACGAAGTCCCTTCAACAGGGGCTGTCGTGACCTGAAAAGCCCGGCCCTGGCGCCGGGTTTTTACGTAGCAAGGCCAGCTTTCGGGCGGCACGAACAAGATGGGCGGTTAGCTCAGCGGTAGAGCACTACCTTGACATGGTAGGGGTCACAGGTTCGAACCCTGTACCGCCCACCATCTGGCTCCCGGCATTGCCGGTGCAGCGATGGAAACAGGAAAGCCGACCCGAGGGGTCGGCTTTTTTGTTGCGTGGTCGCCGCTCTTCAGAACTGGATCATGCTGCACATCTTCACCGGCCGTTCGCTGCGCACCAGCCCTTTGTCCATCCGGCACTGGCGCACGCGCTCCTCGGCCTTGCTCCGGCAGTCTGGGCAAAGCGCGGCCAGCGCGCTGTCCTTGCCCTGCGCGGCGGTGCAGATGCGTTCGGCGTGGGCGCGGCATGCCTCGTTGGCGCGCTCCGGCGAAACGACCTCGCCCAGTGCATTGACGAAGCGGTAATCCGCAAACGGCTGCGGCAGCGCGCATTCCTGCCGCGCACCAGCAACGAACGCGGCTTCAAGCTGCCGCCGCAGCTGCGCGCCCTGGCGATCACAGTCGGCGACCAGGGAGCGCGATGCGGCTGGCGACATCTGGGGGTGCACGTAGACCGGGCGGGTACGCATCTCGCTGCCGAACGGGCAGCAGCCCGCAAGCAGCATGATGGCGAGCAACAGCACTGAACAAGCAACACTCCGGGTCTTCATGGCGCATCCTTTCGGTACGGCCGCATTCTGTCATCGGGTATGCCCGGGAGGATGAATCGCGGCTGGCAATCAGTGCACGGCCGGCCTGCCGAGACTGAAACGGTGGCGCAGCTGCCAGTGGCCGTTGATCTGATGCGATACCGCCAGCGCGTGTGACGTCCCGCCCTCGCTGCGTTCCCATTGCAGCAGACTGTCCTTGCCCAGGTGCAGCTGCAGGCAAAGCCGTGATCCGCTGGCCGGGAGTGCAGGGCCTGCATCCACGCCACCGATGCCGACGCTGGACAGGAGCGCGTGCAACAGCAGCAGGGCAAGCATCGGCATGGCGCGGTGCTCCGGAGAAGGGAGCCCAGCGTGTCATCGGCCCCGGCCAACCGGAACCGGCATGTGACGAAGCGGGGAATTGCGCGTGCCAAGGGCTGGCAGCAGGGATGAATCCGGGCGCTGGCGGGCTGGACCGCGCGCGTCTGCGCTCGCCGACGGGCGCTTGCCGGCCGCACGTCGGCGGTCAGGCTGCGGCGTACACCTGGCGCAGGTTGCGCAGCGTCGACTGCCGATGGGCCGTGGCGCAGG
The DNA here is from genome assembly GCF_050268705.1 of Stenotrophomonas sp. NPDC077659. Lineage (NCBI taxonomy): Bacteria > Pseudomonadati > Pseudomonadota > Gammaproteobacteria > Lysobacterales > Lysobacteraceae > Stenotrophomonas > Stenotrophomonas sp. NPDC077659. The sequence continues at coordinate 19,774 of NZ_JBNNHG010000025.1, forward strand.
GTTCGTCCATCTCCAGTTCCTGCAGCCGCAGGCCAACCAGGGTCATCGACAGCGCATAGCCGCGGGCGGCATCGGCGACGCGCGCCACGCCCAGTGCCCGGCGCACCAGCGCATCGATGTGGGCCTGGTCGGGCATCAGGCCGAGGTAAGCGCGCTCGGCGCTGTCCAGGTCGGGCGCATGCAGGATCGCCTGCGCATCGGTGGGGAAGGAGACGGAGGCCATGGGGGTGTCCTTGTCCGGTGCAGGGCGCTCGATCAGAACGAGCGCATCAGGGAAATGAAGGCAGGCTGCTGCGCGTTGCGGCGAGCCATCAGGCTGTCCTTGACCGCATCGCCGAACCATTGGCTGGCGACCATACCGGTGGCGCGCCACCGGGTGCCCCGGCGAAAAGGCGCTTGCCCTGCCATGCCAGGGCCGGCACCACCAGCGGCTTGTCGCCGTAGTGCGCGTACGCACCGGCGGTGGCACCGACGGTGATGCCGGCCTGCACGCCCGGTGCCTGTTGCTGGACCATGGCCAGCAACGGCGTGGAGAGAACGACGGTGCACAGCCGGGGGCGCAGCAGGGCAGGGGGCAGCGGGAACATCGAAGGGTGCTTTTCAGGAGGCCGCGTTGCATCGTGAAGGGGCAACATTGTCGGAACATTGCGCTCTGGCAATGTCCGCGCATGGGTCTCATCCATGCCCGGCAGGCACTATCATCGGCTACGTTTCCGGTAGCCGAGCCCACGATGCGCATCCTCCTGGTGGAAGACGATCCCGATCTCTCGCGGGCCCTGCAGTCCGGGCTGGAGCGTCAGGGCGTGGTTGCCGATGTGGTTGGCAGCCTGGCCGGAGCCGCGCTGGCCCTGCGCGAACCGGTGCACCAGCTGCTGCTGCTCGACCGCCAGCTTCCCGATGGTGATGGTGCCGGTTTCGTCGCCACTGCGCGTGCGCTGCGGCCGAACCTGGCAGTGATCATGCTGACCGCCAAAGGCACGCTGGCAGACAAGGTGGAGGGCCTGGATGTCGGTGCCGACGATTACCTGGTCAAGCCGGTGGCGATGGACGAGCTGATGGCGCGTATCCGCGCGGTGTCGCGGCGTCCCTCAGCGATGGTCACCCCGCGTCTGCGCCTGGGGAACTTCGAGTTCGACTTCGAATCGCTGCAGGCGCAGGTTGACGGACAGCCGCTGGCGCTGCCGCGCAGGCAGGTGCTGGTACTGCAGGCACTGGCAATGCGGCAGGGACGCACCGTCACCCGCAGTGCATTGGAGGCGGCGGTGTACGGCTTTGACGATGAGATCCAGTCCAATGCACTGGACGCGCACATTTCCAGGCTGCGCAAGGCGTTGCAGCAGGCCGGTGCGAGCGTGGAGATCCATGTCATCCGCGGCGTCGGCTATCTGCTGGCGGAGACCTGAAATGGCCAGGCAGATCCGTTCGATCACGCTCGGCCTGGCCTGGCGCCTGTTCCTCGCGCAGGCATTCACCGTGTTGTTCGCCGTGGTAGCGCTGATCCTGACCTGGGGCGACAAGGAATCCTGGGGCATGGACATGTTCACCGCCGAGGACGTCGCCAGGGCCGTGCACGGAAAGGGCGCACACCTGGTGCTGGACGAAGCGCGATGGCAGGCGTTGAACGCCCGCGAAGGCGGAAACCTCTGGTTCGTGGCCGTCGATGACCGCGGCATCTGGCTGGAACGCGGCAAGGTGCCGGCCATCCATGCGCCGTTGCTGGCGCGCCTGCCAGCGTTGGGTGCGACGGAAGTGGGATCGTTGGTGCCGCCGTACCTGGATGTGGCACGGGTGATGGTGCGCAATGAGGATGGCCGCCGCATCACGGTGATGGCCGGTGGCGCGCCCAAGGGCGGGCTGGTGGATGGTGCGCTGATGGTGCTGCGCCTGATCGGCTTCTGGTTCTTCCTGCCACTGATCGTGGTCACCCTGCTGGTCATGCCCACCGTCATCCACCGCGCCATGCGTGGCGTGCGCAGGCTGGCCCAGCAGGCCAGGGCGCTGGACATCGGCCAGCCGGGCGCGCGCCTGGACGAGCAGCTGGTGTCCACCGAGGTCGCGCCGCTGGTAGGCGCGTTCAACGATGCCATCGACAAAGTGCAGCAGGGCTACGCGGTGCGTGACAAGTTCCTGGCCGATGCCGCGCATGAGCTGCGCGTGCCCATCGCGGTGGTGCAGGCCCGGTTGTCGCAGCTGCCGCAGGGTGAACTGAAATCGCAGCTGCTGACCGACGTCGCGCGGCTGGGCAACGTGGCCGAGCATCTGCTCGACCTGCAGCGCCTGGATCGCAACATCAGCACGCTGCAGCAGGTGGATCTGGCCCATGTGGTGCGGGAATCGGCGGCGGAGCTGGCCCCTCTGGTGGTCGGCGCCGGTTATGGCTTCGAAGTGGATGCGCCGGACGCACCGGTGTGGATCCAGGGCGATGGCCTCGCGCTGGGGCGGGTGATGGCCAACCTGGTGCACAACGCCATCGTCCATGGTGGCGGTCGCGGCACGATCTGCGTGCGCCTGGATGCGCAGGGCCTGCTGGAGGTCAGCGACCAGGGCGCAGGCGTGCCGGTGGGGGATCGCGAGGCTATCTTCGAGCCCTTCCATCGGCTGCGTGCCGCCGGCAGTGGCAGCGGCCTGGGCCTGCACCTGGTGAAGGAAATCGTGCAGCATCACGGCGGCAGCGTCAGCGTGGCCGAAGCGGTGGGCGGCGGCGCCAGCTTCCGGATCACTTTCCAGCGCGGCAGCCTGCGCCGCTGAAAGCGCCCACAGCGGTGCGCGGGCTTGCCTGATAGGCAGCAACGGCGCAGCGCGGCGACGCTGGGCGGATGCGCGCTGTTGCCGAACCTGCCCCGCTGCTGGGGCCTGCCTGTGCCGCCGGCCTGGTGCTGGGGGCGCAGGCCTGCGTATTGCTGCCCCAGCTGCCCGCGTACTTGCTGTGCATCGGCCTGGCACTGCTGGCGCTGGTCGGCTGGGCCTGGCCGTGGCGCGGGCGCGCATTGGCGGCTGCGGTGTTCGGTATGGCCTGGGCGGGATGCCATGGTCACGCCGCCCTGCAGCAGCAGGTGCCGCCGGGTGCGGCCGCGCGGGATGTGCGGGTCCATGGGCGGGTTGTCGATCTGCCGCTGCATCGTGAGGACCACAGCCGTTTCCTGTTTGACGTGGAGGAGGCGGCAGCGTGGCCCGCGCTGCGCGGGCGCCGCCTGCAGGTCAGCTGGCATGAGCACTGGCGCTCCCGTCGCCCCGATCCTCTGCGCGGCACGCTGCGGGCGGGCGCCCGCTGGGAACTGACGTTGCGCGTGCGGCCGCCGCGATCGCGGATCAATCCCGGTGGGTTCGATGCAGAACGCCATGCACTGCTGCAGGGGCTGGCGGGCAACGCCAGCGTGCGCGCGCCGGACGCTGCGCGGCAGCTGCACGGCGCGCAGGGTCTGGCCGCTTGGCGCGAACGCTGCAGTGCCGCCATCGCCGCGCAGGTGGGCCGTCCCTCGGCACGGTTCATCCAGGCGCTGGCGCTGGGTGATACCCGTGGCTTGACCGACACCGACTGGGAGCAGTTGCGCGCACTGGGCCTGACCCACCTGATTGCCATCTCCGGCTTCCATGTCGGTCTGGTGGCGGGGTTTGCCGCTGTGCTGTGCGCCGGCCTGTGGTGGCTGTGGCCAGCACTCGCGCGTGCCTGGCCACGCCCGCAGGCGGCTGCCTGTGCTGCGGCGTTGGCCGCTGCTGGCTATACGCTGTTGGCCGGCAGCGAGCTGCCCACGGTACGCACCGCGCTGATGATCGCGGCGGTGGCAGCGGCGCGCGCCAGCCGACGGCCCTTGGGTACGGCGCAGGCACTGGCGTTGGCAGCCACCGTGATGCTGTTGCCGGCGCCGCTGTCGGTGCTGTCGGCAGGGTTCTGGCTCAGCTTCGGCGGCGTGCTGTGGCTGCTGTGGTGCCTGCCGCAGCGTCCACCGGCGGGTATCGCCGGCGTGCTGCGCACGGCCCTGGCCGGGCAGGGCGTGGCCAGCGTGGCGCTGCTGCCCTTGGCGGCGGTGTTGTTTGGTGGCACGTCGTGGCTGGGGCCGTTGGTCAACCTGCCGGTCATTCCCTGGTGGAGCCTGCTGGTGGTGCCGCTGGCCCTGCTCGGCACGGGTCTGCAGGCCCTGTACGAAGGCGCGGGCGCGTGGCCGTGGCGTGCGGCCGCGTGGCTGTTCGATTTCAGCTGGGGGCTGCTGCAGCCACTGGCCCGGCACCCGCAGGCGATGTGGTGGCTGCCGCAGGCACCGGGCTGGGCGCTGCCTGCGGCGCTGGCCGGGGTGTTCTGGTGGTTGCTGCCGCGCGGTGCCGGGGGGGGGCTTGCAGGCGCGCTGCTGTGCCTGCCGCTGCTATGGCCGGCCCGGCCGGCGCCACGCCAGGGCGAGGTGGAACTGCTGGTGCACGACGTGGGGCAGGGCGCTGCGGTGCTGCTGCGCACGGCCACGCATGCGCTCTGGTACGACACTGGACCGCCCATGGGCGAGGGGTATGAGCGGATCCTGCTGCCGGCCGCGCGCGCGCTGGGGCAGGCGCCGCCGGCGCAGGTGATGCTCAGCCACGACCACCTGGACCATGCCGGGGCGCTGCCGGCGCTGCGGCGGTCGCGGCCCGGCCTGCAGGTGCTGGCCCCGCCGGGCAGCCAGATCGAGGGTGCCCGGCCGTGCGTCCAAGGCATGCGCTGGCAGTGGGACGGGGTGGACTTCCAGGTGCTGCATCCGCCCGCCGGCGGCGCCGAGCGCGACAATGAAGCCAGCTGCGTGCTGCGCGTGGCCAGCGCGCATGGGGTGGCGCTGCTGCCGGGCGACATCGGCCGCCAGGCCGAACAGGCGCTGCTGCAGGCGGGCACGGCGGCCCTGCGTGCCGATGTGGTGCTGGTGCCGCACCACGGCAGTGGTGGCAGTTCGACGGCGGGTTGGGTCGCCGCCGTGGCGCCGCAGCTGGCCGTGGTCTCGGCCGGTCACCAGAACCGCTTCGGTCACCCGAAACGTGATGTGGTGCAGCGCTGGCAGGCGACCGGCGCCGAAGTGCTGGCCACGGCCGAGTCCGGCGCCATCCGCGTATGGCTTGGCGCACAAGGGCTGCAGGTGCGTGAACAGCGTATCCACGCGGCGCGGTGGTGGGATGCCGCTGGGCGGGCGCGGTCGGCTGCTATCCTATCGCCGATCAAACAAGCGGCCGTTGGGCCGGAGGGTTGAAACGTGTGGGAACTGGTCAAGGCCGGTGGCTGGCCGATGGTGCCGCTGCTGCTGTTGGGCGTACTGGCTTTGGCGATCGTCCTGGAGCGTTTCTGGTCCCTGCGGCGCAATGAGGTGCTGCCGCCCGGCCTCGGCCAGGAAGTGCGCAACTGGGCCGCACGCGGCAAGCTCGACCCGGCCCACCTGCAGACCCTGCGGGCGAACTCGCCGCTGGGCGCGCTGCTGGCTGCCGCGCTGGAAGCCCGCAACCGTCCGCGCGACCAGATCCGCGAGCGCATCGAGGACACCGGTCGCCACCTGGTCCACCGCATGGAGCGCTTCCTCAATGCGCTGGGGACCATCGCCTCGGCGGGGCCGCTGCTGGGCCTCCTTGGCACGGTCATCGGCATGATCCAGATGTTCCTGGGCATCCTCGACCACGGCGTGGGCGATGTGAACCAGCTGGCCGGTGGCATCGGCAAGGCGCTGGTGTGCACGGCCACCGGCATGATCGTCGCCATCCCGGCGTTGATGTTCCACCGTTTCTTCAAGGGTCGCATCCACGGCTACGTGGTGGAGATGGAACAGGAGGCCAGCGCCCTGCTGGATACGCTGGACGGTCGTCCCGGGGTGATGAACCCCGCCGCGCCACCGCGCGCCGCCGCACCTGCCACGGCCAAGGCCTGATCGATGCGCATCGGCAACGACCGATCCCAGGATGAGCCGCATATCGATCTGGTACCGCTGATCGACGTCATCCTGGTGCTGATCATCTTCTTCGTGGTCACCACCACGTTCGACGCGCGCTCGACCCTGCAGGTGCAGCTGCCCACCGCCAGCGACCCGCAGACCAACGAGCCGCCGCGTTCGCTCAGCGTGCTGATCAACGCCGACGGCCATTACTTCGTCAACGACCAGGAAGTACTGCGCACCGACGTCGAGTCGGTCAAGCAGGCCATCGCTGGGGTGGCGGGTAGTGACCGCCAGCAGGCCGTGCTGCTGCGCGCCGACGCGCGCACCCCCTACCAGGCCGTGGTCACCGCGCAGGACGCGCTGGGCCAGCTCGGCTTCCGTCGTATCGCCATCGCAACAGCGCCAGAGGTGCGTCCATGAGTTCCAATCACGCGCCGGTGTGGCCGATCTACAAACGCCTGCTCGGCTATACCCGGGCCTACTGGGTGTTCATGGTGGCCGCCGTCATCGCGATGGTGGTCGAGGCCCTGGCGGGCTACCACTTCACCAAGCTGATGGAGCCGCTGGTCAACGAGGGCTTCGTCGACCCGCAGCCGCGCGCTGCCGTCGTGCTGCCGCTGACCATCCTCGGACTGTTCCTGATGCGCAGCCTGGCCACCTGGGTCAGCGATTACACCCTGGCCAGGACCGGCCGCAGCGTGGTCCGTGACCTGCGTGAGCAGGTCCTGGACAAGTACCTGCACCTGCCGTCCTCGCACTTCGATACCGAAGCGACGCCGGTGATGGTCAGCCGCCTGAACTTCGACACCGAGCAGGTCACCCAGGCGAGCGCGGATGCGCTGAAGACCATGGTGGCCGACACCCTGACCATCATCGCGATGCTGGTGGTGATGCTGCAGATGAGCGTCAAGGTGACCCTGGCCATGCTGCTGGTGGTGCCGCTGATCGGCGCCATCGTGTCCTACGTGGGCAAGCGCTACCGGCGCATCAGCCGCGGCATCCAGGACGGCATGGGCACCATGGCGCAGACCGCCGAACAGTCCTTGGCCGCGCAGCAGGAAGTGAAGGTGCACGGCACCCAGCAGCACGAGATCAGCCGCTACTCGCGCCTGGCCAACCGCATGCTGGCGCTGAACATGAAGGTGGAAGTGACCCGCGCGGCCGCCTCCAGCGTGGTCCAGTTCCTGGCCGCGCTGGCGCTGGCGGTGATCGTCTGGGTGTCGACCCGTGAAGCGCTGGCCGGCAAGCTCAACGCCGGCCAGTTCATGGGCCTGATGACCTCGATGATGGCCATCATTCCCTCGCTGCGGCGCCTGACCAGCGTGCAGACCTCGATCTCGCGCGGCGTGGCCGCTGCCGAGCGCCTGTTCGGCATCATCGACATGCCGGTCGAGCGGGATGCCGGTCGCACGCCGCTGCAGCGAGCCCGTGGCGAGCTGGCCTTCGAGCACGTCATGCTGCGCTACCGCGCCGACAGCGGCATCGCCCTGGATGACATCACCTTCGTTGCCAAGCCCGGCACCGTCACCGCCATCGTCGGCCGTTCCGGCAGCGGCAAGACCAGCCTGATCCGCCTGGTGCCGCGCTTCTATGAGCCCAGTGGCGGGGTCATCACCCTCGATGGCGTGGCGCTGGACGATTACGCGCTGGCCGATCTGCGTCGCCAGGTGGCGATGGTCGGGCAGAAGGTCATGTTGTTCGATGACACCATCGCCGCCAACATCGCCTATGGCATGGACGCGACCGATGAGCAGATCCGCGCTGCGGCCGAAGCGGCCAATGCCTGGGAGTTCATCGCGCGCATGCCGCAGCAGCTGCAGACCCCGGTGGGCGAGAACGGTGCGCTGCTGTCGGGCGGCCAGCGTCAGCGCCTGGCGATCGCCCGCGCCATTCTGCGCGATGCGCCGATCCTGATCCTGGACGAAGCCACCGCTGCGCTGGACAACGAGTCCGAGCGCCTCGTGCAGGACGCGCTGCAGCGCCTGATGCCCGAGCGCACCACCCTGGTGATCGCGCACCGCCTGTCCACCATCGAACACGCCGACCAGGTACTGGTGATGGACCACGGCCGCATCGTCGAACGTGGTACCCACAGGGAGCTGCTGGACATGGGGGGGCTGTACCAGCACCTGCACAGCATGCAGTTCCGCGAAAGGCAGGACTGATGGCAGGCAAGGGTACCCAGACCCCGCCGTACTGGTACGACGGCAGCCCGGTTCCATGGCCCATGCGGCTGCTGGCCCCGGTCTATGCCGGCGTGGCCGCGCTGCGCCGCCGCCTGTACCGGCGTGGCTGGTTCAAGCGGCATGCGCTGCCGGTGCCGGTCATCGTGGTCGGCAACATCACCGCCGGCGGCACCGGCAAGACCCCGTTGACCATCGCCCTGGTCGAGCGCCTGCGCGCGGCGGGCTGGAAGCCGGGCGTGGCCAGCCGCGGCTATGGTCGCGAAGAAGCGGACAAGGCGCGCTGGGTCGAGGCCGATACGCCGACCGCACTCGGCGGTGACGAACCCGTCCTGATCGCGTGGAAGACCGGCGTGCCGGTGCGCGTGGACAGCGACCGCGTGGCTGCCGGCAAGGCGCTGATCGCGGAAGGCTGCGATGTCATCGTCTGCGACGACGGCCTGCAGCATTACCGCCTGCAGCGCGACATCGAGATTGAAGTGGTCGATGCGCAGCGCCGCTACGGCAACGGCCGGATGATTCCCGCCGGGCCGTTGCGCGAGCCGGTCGGCCGTGCCGACGAATGCGATTTCCGGGTGGTCAACCTTGGCCAGGCCGATGAAACCACTGCGGCACAGGCCTGCGGTTTCGGCCAGTGGCCGATGGCCCTGCATATCGACAGCGCGCAGCCGCTGGCCGGTGGCCGGCCCCGCCCGCTGGCCTGTTTCGCGGGCCAGCGCGTACATGCGGTGGCCGGCATCGCCCACCCGCAGCGGTTCTTCGACATGCTGCGGGCGCGCCGCATCGGCGTGGTGCCGCATGCCTTTGCCGACCACCAGGTCTACCAGCCGCAGGACCTGTCCTTCGGCAGCCAGCTGCCGGTGCTGATGACCGAAAAGGATGCGGTGAAGTGCCGTGCCTTCGGCAACGACTGGCATTACGCCGTGCCGCTGCGTGCCGAACTGCCGGCCGCCTTCTGGGTGGCCCTGACTGACCGCCTGGGCAAGCTGCGCCCGGACTGAGCGGCTGCGCGGCGCTTGCAATTGCCTGCCGCCGGCCGCATTCCCGTTGTATCGCGCCTGCCGAGTACCGCCCGCATGACCGAATTCGTTGTCGCCATTCCGGCCCGCTTCGCCGCCTCCCGGCTGCCAGGCAAGCCCCTGCGCCTGCTGGGCAGTGAGCCGCTGGTGCTGCACGTGGCACGCCGCGCGCTGCTGGCCGGCGCCCGCGAGGTCTGGGTGGCCACCGATGACAGCCGCATCGCCGATGTGCTCGACGGGCTGGCTGAGGTGAAGGTGGCGATGACCGCGGCCGGCCACGCGTCCGGCACCGACCGGCTGGCCGAGTGCGCGCGCATCGCCGGCTGGTCCGACGAGACCGTGGTGGTCAACCTGCAGGGCGATGAGCCGTTCGCTCCGGCCGCCGGCATCCGCGCCGTGGCCCAGGCGCTGGTGGAGGGCGAAGCGGCGATGTCGACCCTGGCCACGACCGTCGAGGATGCCCACACCCTGTTCGACCCGAACGTGGTCAAGCTGGTGCGCAACGTACGCAACGAAGCGATGTACTTCAGCCGTGCGCCGATCGCCTGGCATCGCGATGGCTTCGCGCGCAGCCGCGATGTGTTGCCGGAAGGCCATCGCTGGCTGCGCCATATCGGCATCTACGGCTATCGCGCCGGCTTTCTGCAGCAGTTCGCGGCGATGCCGCCGGGCCAGCTGGAGCAGGTCGAGGCACTGGAACAGCTGCGCGTGCTGGAAGCGGGTTTCCCGATCAGCGTGGCCCTTTCGCCTGAACCTTTCCCGCCGGGCATCGACACCCCCGAAGATCTGGCTCGTGCCGAAGCTTTGCTGCAGTCCCTGGCCACGCGATGAACCTGCTGGTGGTCTGCCTGGGCAACATCTGCCGCTCGCCGATGGCCGAGGGTGCACTGCGTGCGCGCCTGCAGGCTTCGCCGCTTTCAGGCCGTGTCCAGGTGGATTCGGCCGGCACCGGTGATTGGCACGCCGGCGAGCCACCGGACCGCCGCGCCATTGCCTGTGCCGCACGCCACGGCGTGGATATCGGCGGCCTGCGAGCACGCCAGCTGCAGGCGGCGGATTTCGACCGTTTCGACTGGATCCTCTGCGCCGACGAGGCCAACCTGCGCGACGCCGCGCGCTTGGCCACGCCTGCCCGGCGCGACCGCCTCTCGCTGTACCTGCCCTGGTCGGGCGGGCAGGGTGCCCGGGCCATCCCCGACCCCTATACCGGCGGCCAGGACCACTTCGAGCAGGTCTGGGCGATGGTCGATCAGGCGGCAGAACGTGTCGTGGCACGACTGTTGCATGACGCCGACTCCGGCATAATCAGGCCATGAACGCACAGCCCGTCCCGGACCTGCCCGAGTTTGCCACCTGGCTCAACGCTGCCCCCTGCACCTTGACCGAACTGCGTGGCCGCCCGGTCGCACTGCTGTTCGTCAACGCCGCGTCGGCCTGGAGCATGCAGCGCATGGCCGAGTTCGGCCAATGGCTGTCGCGCAACCCCGGCCGCCTGCAGCCCCTGGTGCTGCATGTGCCACGCTTCGACTTCGAACGCGATGCTGCCGCCGCGCTGAAACTGCTGCGTCGGCAGGGGCTGTCGATGCCGGTGCTGCTCGATGGTGACTGGGATGGCTGGCGCCGTTTCGGTGTGACGGCGTGGCCAACGGTCGTCCTGCTCGACGCCCAGGGCCGCGAGCAGCAGCGCCTGGTCGGTCTGGGCGCGCCGGGCGAGCTGGAGCGCGCCCTGAACGCGCTGTGCGAGGGTGCGCCGCCGGCACCACCGCGGGGTGGCAGCGAGCTGCATCCCGAACTGCCACATACGCTGCGCTTCCCGTCTGGCCTGGCGGTCAATCGTGATCGCCTGTACATCGCCGACAGTGGCCGCCATCGCATTCTCGAGTGCAGCCATGGCGGGCGCGTGCTGCGCCAGTTCGGGCTGGGCACCGCCGATTTCATGGACGGCAACCTGGCCGAAGCCGCCTTCCACCGCCCGCAGGGGTTGGTGCTGGAGCGTGAATCGCTGTATGTGGCCGATACTGGCAATCACGCGGTGCGCCGCATCAACCTGTCCACCGGCCAGGTTGACACCCTGTGCGGCAATGGTCGTCCCGGTACGCCGGTCGAAGGCCCGGTGGCGCAACCTCGCCAAGTGGCGCTGGACCACCCGGTCGGTCTGGCCATCGCCGACAACCAGCTGCATATCGCCATGGCCGGCGACAACCGGCTGTGGAGCTTCCATCTCGGCCTGCGCAGCCTGCAGTGGCGCGCCGGCAGCGGCGCCATCGACGAGCGCGATGGCAGTGGCCACATGGCCGCCTTTGCCCAGCCCACCGGGCTGGCGGTGGTGCAGCAGGTGCTGTACGTGGCCGACGCGCTGGGGTCTTCGATCCGTGCAGTGCAGTTGCGCGGCGACCTGGTGCAGACCCTGGTCGGGCAGGGCACGTGGCGCTTCGGCGAAGACGACGGCCCGCGCGCGCAGGCCAGCCTGCAGTTCCCGCAGGCCATCGCCCTCAGCCCGGACGCACCGGAGCTGTGGATTGCCGACACCGGCAACGGTCGCCTGCGCACCCTGCGCCTGGGCGGCGGTGATCTGGTCACCCAGCCGCTGCCGCGCCGCCTGCACGGCCCGGCGGGTCTGACGGTGGGTGCCGGTGCGGTGTGGATCGCCGAGACCGACGCGCACGCCGTGCTGCGTTTTGATCCCGACAGCGGCGTGCTCAGCGACGTGCCGATCAGCGAATGACCGACGTCACCGCACCGGCCTTCGACGGCAAGGCCTTCGCGGCCCAGTTGAGCACCGCCCCCGGCGTCTACCGCATGTATGCGGCCGACGACACCCTGTTGTACGTGGGCAAGGCACGCGCGCTGCGCAACCGCGTGGGCAGCTACTTCAACGGCAGCCCGAAGAACGCGCGCATCATGTCGATGCTCTCGCAGATCGCGCGCATGGACGTGACCGTCACCCGTTCGGAAGGCGAAGCGCTGCTGCTGGAAAACCAGCTGATCAAATCGCTGTCGCCGCGCTACAACGTGTCCCTGCGCGACGACAAGACCTACCCGCACGTGCTGCTGACCCGCGAGGACTGGCCGCGCATTGCCCTGCACCGGGGGCCGCGTGCCATTCCCGGCCGCTACTTCGGGCCGTACCCCGGCGTCACCGCGGTTCGCGAAACGCTGAACCTGATGCACAAACTGTTCAAGCTTCGCAGCTGCGAGGACAGCGTGTTCCGCAACCGTTCGCGGCCGTGCCTGCAGTACCAGATCGGCCGCTGCAGCGCGCCCTGCGTGGATCTGGTGCCGGCCACGGAATACGCCGAATCGGTGCGCCGCGCCACGCTGTTCCTGGAAGGCAAGAGCGACGAACTGACCCGCGAACTGGGCGAGCAGATGCAGGGCGCCAGCGAGGCACTGGAGTTCGAGCAGGCCGCACGCCTGCGCGATCTCATCGCCTCGCTGCGCAGCATGCAGACCCGGCAGTACGTGGATGGCCGCGCTGCCGATCTGGACGTGCTGGCCGTGGCCATGCAGGGTTCGCAGGCCTGCGTGCTGCTGCTGGCCTTCCGTGATGGACGCAACCTGGGTACCCGCCCGTTCTTCCCCCGTACCAATGGCGAGGACAGCCCGGAAGAGGTGCTGGCCGCATTCGTGTCGCAGTACTACATCGAATTCGAACCGCCGCGCGAGATCCTGCTGGACCGGCAGATTCCCGATGCCGACCTGCTGGTGGCCGCGCTGTCGGCCTCGGCCGAGCGCAAGGTGCAGCTGAAGTGGAACGTGCGTGGCGAGCGCGCCGGCTATCTGGAACTGGCCAGCCGCAACGCCCAGCTGACCCTGGCCACTGAACTCAACAGCCGCAATGCGCAGCACGCACGCAGCGAAGCCCTGCGCGAGATGCTGGGCCTGGCCGAGCCGGTCAAGCGCGTGGAGTGCTTCGATATCAGCCACACGATGGGCGAAGCCACGGTGGCCTCCTGCGTGGTGTTCGATGCCGCTGGTCCGGTGCGCGCGCAGTATCGCCGCTACAACATCAGTGGCATCGAGCCGGGCGATGACTACGCCGCCATGCACCAGGCCATTGATCGCCGCTTCCGTCGTGCGGTGGAAGAGCAAGGCGTGCTGCCCGATGTGCTGCTGATCGACGGTGGCGCCGGCCAGTTGGCCCAGGCCCAGGCCGCGTTGGCCGACCTGGGCGTGGAAGGCGTGCTGCTGGTGGGCGTGGCCAAGGGCGTGGAGCGCCGTGCCGGCCACGAAGCCCTGGTGATGCCCGATGGCCGCGAGCTGCGCCCGGGCGCGGCCAATCCGGCGCTGCAGTTCATCCAGCAGGTGCGTGACGAGGCGCACCGTTTCGCCATCACCGGGCACCGCGGCCGCCGCCAGAAGGCGCGGATGACCAGCAAGCTGGAAGACATCCCCGGCATCGGCCCGCGCCGCCGCGCCAGCCTGCTCAAGCATTTTGGCGGCCTGGTCGGCCTGAAAGCCGCCGGCGAGGCTGAGATCGCCAGGGTCGAAGGCATCAATGACGCCCTGGCTGCACGCATCTACGCTAACCTGCACGGGTTGGCCACGCCAGACCCGGCCGAGTAGAGAGAGAAGCAAGCCGCATGAAGTTGACCCTGCCCACCTGGCTGACGTTGTTGCGGATCGTGATGATCCCGGTGCTGGTGCTGGTGTTCTACCTGCCCTACACCTGGACCAATTTCGCGTCTGCGGCGATCTTCGGCCTGGCTGCGATCACCGATTGGCTCGATGGCTGGATCGCGCGTCGGTACAAGCTGGAATCGGCGTTCGGTGCGTTCCTCGATCCGGTGGCGGACAAGCTGATGGTGGCCGTGGCGCTGTTCCTGATCGTGCAGGGCCACCCGACGCCGTGGATGGCGTTCTGGGCGGCGGTGATCGTCGGCCGCGAAATCGCGGTTTCGGCGCTGCGTGAGTGGATGGCCGAACTGGGCCAGCGCGCCAAGGTGCGCGTGGCGATGATCGGCAAGATCAAGACCACCGCGCAGATGATCGCGCTGCTGTGCCTGCTGTATTCGGTGGCACCGAACGTGCCGGTCAACGACATCTGGATGGGCCCGCCGGTATTCCATATCGGCGACTGGACCCTGGCCATTGCCGCCGTGCTGACCCTGTGGTCGGGCCTGCAGTACCTGCATGCGGCCTGGCCGAGCCTGCGCGAAGACGAACGCGCCGCCCGCGAGCGTTCGCGGCAGAAGAAGCTGGGCAACTGACCCCATGGTTGCAGCCATCCACGCATGGCGTGGATCTACTGGGCGGGGGGATCCATCCACGCAGGGCGTGGATCTACTGGGCGATGCATCCGTGGAGGGGGACGTAGTAGATCCACGCCATGCGTGGATAGACATTGGCGAAGCGCTGCGAAATTTCCTTGAAAAAACCGCTTGACGCCATTCCCGGAACAGGTAGAATTTCGCCTCCCAAGCGGGAATAGCTCAGTTGGTAGAGCGCAACCTTGCCAAGGTTGAGGTCGCGAGTTCGAGTCTCGTTTCCCGCTCCAGATTCAAGAAAAACGCTCCCGCACGGGGGCGTTTTTCGTTTGCGCGGTACATCGCTTCATCCTCACTTCACCGCCACCCCATCGCCCCGCCACGCGCGCTGGCGATGCTGCATCTCCGTTCCCCGGTGATGCCGCGATGACCCACATATCCTCTGCCTACGATCACGACCTGGTCATCGTCGGTGCAAGCTTTGCCGGTGCCGCCTGCGCATTGGCCGCCGCGCAATACGGCCTGCGCGTCTGCGTGCTTGAACGCAAGACGGACCCCGGCGAGCGCCTGCACACGACCGGCATCGTGGTGAAGGAAGCCATGGAACAGACCTGGCTGGGCCGGATCCCCGAGCGCCTTGTGCAGCGCGTTGCACGCGTGCGTCTGTACGCGCCCAACCTGCGCAGTGTGCAACTGGCCGCACCCGGCTATTACTTCCTCACCACCGATACGCCGAACCTGATGCGCTGGCTGGCCGACGAACTGCGTGCCAGCGGCGTGGATCTGCGCCTGCAGCAGGCCTTCACCCAGGCCGAGGCGGACGGCGACGGGTGGCGCGTGGAGGGGACATCGCGCTGCGCGTATCTCGTCGGTGCCGACGGTGCGCGTTCGCGCGTGGCGCAGCGCACGGGTCTGGGTCTGGTGCGCGACACGCTCTACGGCGTCGAGCGCGAATTCGACGGGCTGCAGTTGCCGCAGGGTGATGCGCTGCACTGCTTCGTCAGCAAGCGTTACGCACCGGGCTACATCGGTTGGGTTGCGCAGAATCCAACGGGCGTGCAGGTGGGGCTGGCGCTGCGGCATGATCCGAAGCGGGCGCGGGTGCCGGACATCGATGGCTTCATCGAGCACGTGCGCGCTGTTGCTGGTATCGATGCGGCCCTGCAGCCGTCAGCCACCCGCGTCGGATTGGTGCCGTGCGGGCGCCCTGATGGCCCGATCACCGGTCATCGATTGATCCTCACGGGCGATGCCGCCGGCATCGTCTCGCCGCTGTCGGCGGGCGGCATCCATTCGTCGTGGCGGCACGGATGGGCGGTGGGTGATGCCATCGGCCTGCATCTGCGCGGCAAAGGGCCTGCAGCGGAGCAGGTGGCCCGGCGCGTGGCGCCGACCTTCCGTCGCAAGCGCCTGTTGCGCTGGGCCATGGACCATATGCAGCAGGACTGGCCGCTCAACGCCCTGCTGCGCACTGCGGCGACGCGCCGCGTGGCCGAGCAGATCTACTTCCATCGACGCGGGGTGCGGGCATGACCATCAAGCTGAACGACGTGGCGTAAAGCGCGTGGAAAATCCTGTTGACGCCGTGCAGCAATATCGACACAATAGCGCTCCTTCGACGCAGGTCGAACGGAATCTGCGGGAATAGCTCAGTTGGTAGAGCGCAACCTTGCCAAGGTTGAGGTCGCGAGTTCGAGTCTCGTTTCCCGCTCCAGATCAGGAAAAACGCTCCCGCAAGGGGGCGTTTTTCGTTTGCGCCTGCTACGGGCGGCGCAGCTTCTGCCACGCCGTGGCCAGTGACACTGGCCATCAGCGCCAGCAGCAGGGTCAGGTCGGCCAGCAGCAACCACAGCAGGTGCATGCCGTACACCGGCGACTGATGCATCGCAGCCATCGCGAACGGGACCGACCACGCCAGCAGCAGCGCCCAGGCGATCAGCAGGCGCAGCCAGAGTCGATGCCATCGCCAAGGGCGCACGATCAGCAGCGTGACCGCAAGTTCGGCCGTGCTCATCAGGGCAAACGTGACAACCTTGCCGGTCGGGTAGGGCAGGATCGCGCCGGGCTCCAGTCCGCGCTGCATCCAGTAGTCGGCCTGGGTGCCGGCGTGGATCAGCGCGGCCATCAGCACAAGCCAGATCACGGCTGTCAGCAACCAGTACAGACGGCGGCGGCGCTCAGTCATGGGTGAGCTCGTTCCTTGAAGTGCGCGCGGCGGAACGCGTGGTCGCGGCCATTGCAGTGAAGGGTAGCAGGCGGGGCACCAACGCGTAGTACTGCGCCAGGCCCGGGCCGACGCTGCCGTGCGAGGCGAAGCCGACCTGGGCGCCATACCAGCGCACGCCCATCGGCACCAGGGTCCAGCAGAGATGGGCGCACGCGTCCGGGCGGGGCAGGGTACCGCACCGCGCCAGGCCCAGATCGGCATGCGTGAAGACTGTTGACGACGTGAAGGAATTTGGACACAATAGCGCTCCTTCGACGCAGGTCGAACGGAATCTGCGGGAATAGCTCAG
>NZ_JBNNHG010000026.1:0-35260 GCF_050268705.1 Stenotrophomonas sp. NPDC077659
GTGGAGCGTGGATGCGGGCAGTGATCGTTTTACCGGCTGGATGGCGCTGACCCGCTGGAAGTTGCGGCGGGTCTCCATGTCGTTCAGCGCGAAGTGCTTCATCGAGGAGATCACGTGCTGGCTCTGCACACCCTGGATGAGCGCACCGACCATCGAGCCGGCCAGCAGGGGATCTTCGCCGGCGTATTCGAAGTTGCGGCCGTTGCGCGGGTCACGCTGCAGGTTGACGCTGCCCGACAGCAGGATGTTGAAGCGCTGCTGCCATGCCTCGCGGCCCATGGTCGCCCCGCCGGCGAAGGCCACTTCGCGGTTCCAGCTGGAGGCGGTGGACGGGCCGGACGGCATGGCGGTGGCGAAGTCACCCGGACGGATGCCACCGGGATTGGTCACGCCAACGCCGGCATCGGCCGACTGCTGCGACGGAATGCCCAGGCGCGGCACCGCCGGCACGAAACCGGCCGAACCCACCGCGCCTTCCGGCAGCGGGCCACCGTCCTTGCCCAGCCCGAAGTAGCTGTGCAGCATCTGGAACTTCTCGTCCTCGGTCATCGCCTTCAGCAGCAGCGCAGCGCGCGCATCGGCGTTGAGGGTGGTGTCCATCCACGGCTGCTCGCCGCCCTTGTCGGCCACGTAGGCCAGGGTCAGCAGGGTCGCGCGCAGGGCGCTGCCATCAATCTTGAACGGCGCGCTGCTGGCCGCCTGGAAGCCATCGCTGAAGTAGCTGGCATCGGCTTCCAGGGCCACGCGGGCCGGATCGAAGCCGGCCGCCTTGGCCGACTCACCGGCCACCGCGCCCAGCAGCACCGCCGGGGCGCCCAGGCGCGAACCGGTGACCAGGGCCGGCAGGCGCGCGGCACCGGCGCCGGCATCGGTGTACAGCGCCACGGTGTGGCGGCCATCGTCCAGGCGGAGGTAGTTCAGGCCCGGCTGGTCGGGGCCGGATTCAGCGGTGATCGGCAACCGGGTCAGCACGGCCTGGCCCTGCTGGGTCTGGCCGTCATCCTTGCCCGCATCAATGAAGCGGTATTCGTAGCCCAGGCCATCTGCCAGCAGCTGCAGCGGATCGACCTGGCCGATGCCGCGCTGCATCTGGCGCACGCTGACGGCGTCAACCTGCAGGATTTTCAGCTGGGCGGCCAGGGCGGGAATCGCATCCGGAGTGGGTGCCTGGTCAAGGGTCAGCACGGTGAAGGCGGCAGTATCGGCCCAGGCCGGAGTGGCCAGCGCGGCAGACAGCGCAAGGGACAGGGCAAGCGGCTTTGTAAACGTTTTCATCGACGGGCGTAATTCCGTTGCCAAGGCAATCGGTCCAGGGAAAATGCCGCCGAAGGGTGCAGCGTTCATGCCGCGCAGGCGTTGCCAGGCAACACACCGCGGGCCAGGGGACGGACCGGTCTGCGCGCGGGACCCTCCTCCCGGCGTGACAACCTGCCTGCCCGGGCCGCAAGCGACCCATCTTGTTAACATTGTGCGAGGGCATCGATGGCTGTCAACAGGACCTAAGTCACAGGCCTCGGTCACGGTCTGGTTATCGGGCCATCAGCGCCGCTCATCAGTCTGCGCCTGGCCATGGTGGGCACTGCAGGTCCCGGGGGCGTCCTGCCCGACCCGCCCGAGGCATGCCTCGGGCCCATGCGGCTCACATCCGGCACACCCAAAGTGCCCCGCCTTCGACAGGTGGCTGGCGGCTGGTGGCTGGTAGATCCACGCCACGCGTGGATGCCCCCTTCATCAACCTGAAAATCCCACCCCGGAATTTCATTAGTAATTCTACTCACAAGGCGAGTAGCATGTCGCTTTCAGCCCCTCATTCCGGCCTGTCGATACACGCCCATGCCAGCCGTTCCCTTCCATTGCCGCCGCCCACCTGCCCGACGCCCCACCTGGGGGACCTGCTGATGGGCGCCGTCGTCGCGCTCGACCGCCTGCTGGACGGCCGCCAGCTATGGCGGGGTCCGGCGCGCACCGGGCCTGCCAGTGGTCATCTGGCCAGCGGCCACCCGGCGCTGGATGCCCGCCTGCCTGGGGGTGGCTGGCCTGCCAGCGGCCTGTGCGAGGTGCTGCAGGGGGCGCCCGGCGTGGGTGAACTGGCCCTGGTCTGGCCGGTGCTGGCTACGCTGAGCCAGCGCGACCGGCCCATCGTGCTGGTCGCCCCGCCCTACCGCCCGCACGCCCCGGCCTGGGCAGCAGCCGGCCTGGACCTGGCCCAGCTGCAGATCATCCAGGCCACACCGAAGCAGGCCCTGTGGGCGGCTGAACAATGCCTGCGTTCGGCCGCCTGTGCTGCGGTGCTGTGCTGGCCGCAGCCGCAGCAGGCCGATGACCGTTCCCTGCGTCGCCTGCAGGTCGCCGCCGACAGTGGCCAGTGCCTGGGCTTCGTGTTCCGCGACGCGCGCGCCGCGCGCAATCCCTCCCCGGCCAGCCTGCGCCTGCAGCTCGACCACAGCCAGGTGCGGGTGCTGAAGTGCCGCGGCGGGTTGCCGCCCGCGCAGCCGCTGCCGCTGGCCATCGCCCACTGAGGCCGCGCCATGCACTGGGCCTGCCTGTTGTTGCCGCAGCTGGCGCTGGACAGCGTGCTGCGCCTGCAGCCGGACCCGCAACGGCCACTGGTGCTGCTGCAGGGGCCGGCGCAGCGCCGTGTGCTGCGTGCGGTCAGCCCGGCAGCGCGATCGGCCGGCCTGCGGCCGGGCATGCTGCTGTCGGCCGCGCAGGTGTTGGTACGGGACATGCAGCTGCACGATTACGACCCCAACGCCGAACAGCACACCCGGCAGCTGCTGGCCAGCTGGGCCTATGCCTACAGTTCGCAGGTCAGCCTCGATTTCCCGCACGCGCTGGTCATGGAAATCGGCGCCAGCCGTGCCCTGTTCGGTGACTGGCTGAAGATCGAGAAGCGCCTGCGCGCTGGCCTGCATGAGCTGGGCTTCCGCCACCGTCTGGTGGCTGCGCCCACCGCGCATGCCGCACGCGTGCTGGCCAATGTGCACGATGGCCTGGGTATCGACGCGCAACAGTTGCCCGCCCTGCTGGCGCAGTTGCCGCTGGCACGCTGCGGCCTGCCCGCCGAGGCGGTCACCGTCCTCGGCCGTTCCGGCCTGCGCACGCTGGGGGCGGTGCTTGACCTGCCGCGCGACAGCGTGGCCCGGCGCTTCGCCCCGGAGGTGCTGCAGCAGCTGGACGCACTGCGCGGACTGCCCGCCCCCCCGCTGCGCTACTACCAGCCACCGGACCGCTTCGATGCCCGCATCGAATTCGAATACGAAATCGAATCCAGCCAGGCCCTGCTGTTCCCGCTGCGGCGCCTGCTGCTGGACCTGGCTGCCTTCCTGTGCTCGCGCGATGGCGGCGTGCAGCGCTTCGATCTGTATTTCGAACACGACCTGCTGCCGGCCAGCGTGCTGACCATCGGCCTGCTGGCCCCCGAACGCGATGCCGCATTGCTGTTCGAGATCGCCCGCAACCGCATGGAAGCCTTCGCCCTGCCCGCCGGCAGCCGGGCGCTGCGCCTGCAGGCCGAACACCTGCCGCCGTTCGTGCCGGCCGCATGCGATCTGTTCGACACCCGCCCGGCGCAGGCCATTCCGTGGAACCAGCTGCGCGAGCGCCTGCGGGCACGCCTGGGCGATGACGCCGTGCAGCCGTTGGCGGTGCAGGCCGACCATCGCCCGGAGCGGGCCAGCGGCACCCCACCGGCGGGCAAGCCCCCGGCGTACTGGCCGCTGCGGCCCGGCTGGCTGCTGGACACACCGCAGCCACTGCGCGACCCGCGCCTGCGCATCATCGCCGGGCCGGAACGCATTGAATCGGGCTGGTGGGACCACGCCGATGCCCGGCGTGATTACTACGTGGTGGAAACCACGCACGGCCAGCGCGGCTGGGCCTTCCGCCCGCGCAACGCCCCGCATGCGCCGTGGATGCTGCACGGCTGGTTCGGTTGAACCGCCATGCACGCCGCCTCTCCCGCCTATGCCGAACTGCACTGCCTGTCGGCCTTCAGCTTCCAGCGCGGCGCGTCCACCGCCGATGAACTTTTCGCGCGTGCCGCCGGCCAGGGTTACCGCGCCCTGGCCATCACCGATGAGTGCTCGCTGGCCGGCATCGTGCGCGCCTGGCAGGCAGCCAGGAAACACGGCGTGGCGCTGATCATCGGCGCTGAATTCCAGGTCGAGGACGGGCCGAAGATCGCCCTGCTGTGCACCGACCAGGACGCCTATGCCGGCCTGTGCCAGCTCATCACCACCTGCCGGCGGCGCGCAGGCAAAGGCGAGTACCGCTGCCTGCGCGAGGATCTGCACGGCCTGGCCGACGGCCTGCTGTGCCTGTGGCTGGACCGGCAGCCCGATGCCAGCCACCTGCCGCTGCTGCGCGCCGGGTTCAACGACCGCCTGTGGCTGGCGGTGGAACTGCACCACGAACACGACGACGTGCGCCGCCTGCAGCAACTGCAGGCCTTCGCTGAACGCCACACGTTGCCGCTGGTGGCCAGCGGCGATGTGCACATGCACGTGCGCCGCCGCCGCGCCCTGCAGGACACGCTCACCGCAATCCGCTACCGCTGCAGCGTGGCCGAAGCCGGTTGGCGGCTGTTCCCCAACGGCGAACGCCACCTGCGCCCCCGCAGCGCGCTGGCCCAGCTGTATCCGCCGGAGCTGCTGGCCGAGACCGTGCACATCGCCGGGCGCTGCCACTTCACCTTGGATGCATTGCAGTACACCTACCCGCACGAACTGGTGCCGGAAGGACACACGCCGGACAGCTGGCTGCGCGAACGGGTCGAACAGGGCATCCATTGGCGCTGGAAGAAGGACGGTGGCATCGCGCCGAAGCAACGCGCGCAGATCGAGCACGAGCTGCAGCTGATCGCCAGCAAACAGTACGCATCCTATTTCCTCACCGTGGACGACATCGTCGCCTTCGCGCGTAGTCAAGGCATTCTCTGCCAGGGGCGCGGTTCGGCCGCCAATTCGGCGGTGTGCTTCGTGCTCGGCGTCACCGAGATCAACCCGGTGCACAGCAACCTGCTGTTCGAACGCTTCATTTCCGAAGAGCGCAACGAACCACCGGACATCGACATCGATTTCGAACACGAGCGCCGCGAGGAAGTGCTGCAGTACGTGTTCAAGCGCTATGGCCGCGAGCGTGCCGCGCTCACCGCCGTGGCGATCAGCTACCGCGGCCGCAGCGCGATCCGCGATGTCGCCCGCGCGCTCGGCCTGCCCATGGACCAGGTGAACGAGCTGGGAGCAGCCATGGACCATTGGGGCGGCAACATCCCGCTGCCGGACACCCTGCGCGAACGCGGCTTCGATCCGGACACGCCGCTGATGCGGCGGCTGCTGTCACTCACCGAAGAGCTGATCGGCTTCCCCCGCCACCTGTCGCAGCACCCGGGCGGTTTCGTCATTTCCGAACACCCGCTGTCCACCCTGGTACCGGTGGAGAACGCGGCCATGGCCGGGCGCACCGTCATCCAGTGGGACAAGGACGACCTCGATGCCACCGGCCTGATGAAGGTCGACTGCCTGGCACTGGGCATGCTCACCGCCATCCGCAAATGCCTGGCCATGCTGCAGCAGCACGGCCTGCACAGTGGGCGCATGGATGCAATTGAGGATGACGATGGTCCCACCTACGACATGATCTGCGCCGCCGAAACCATCGGTGTGTTCCAGATCGAATCGCGCGCGCAGATGGCCATGCTGCCGCGCATGCAGCCCCGCTGCTTCTACGACCTGGTGATCGAAGTGGCGATCGTGCGCCCCGGCCCGATCCAGGGTGACATGGTGCACCCCTACCTGGAACGCCGGCGCATCCTGCGCGAACAGGGGCCCGAAGCCTTGAGCGATCCGGACAACCCCCTCTATCCACCACAGCTGGAACGCGTGTTCGCACGCACCCTGGGCGTGCCGTTATTCCAGGAACAGGTGATGCAGCTGGCAGTGGATGCCGCCAGCTACACCCCGGGCCAGGCCGATGCACTGCGCCGCTCGATGGCCGCATGGAAACGCCATGGTGGCCTGGAGCCGCATCGCGAAAAGCTGCTGACCGGCATGCTGAAAAACGGCTACAGCCTGGAATTCGGCGAACGCCTGTTCGAGCAGATCAAGGGCTTCGGCAGCTACGGCTTTCCCGAGAGCCATGCCGCCAGTTTCGCCCTGCTCACCTATGCCAGCTGCTGGCTCAAGTGCCACCATCCGGCCGCCTTCACCGCCAGTCTCATCAACAGCCAGCCACTGGGCTTCTACAGCCCCGACCAGCTGCTGCAGGATGCGCGCCGGCACGGCATCACGGTCTTGCCGGTAGACGTGCGCCACAGCGATTGGGACTGCACGCTGGATTTCAGCAAGGGTGCAGCGGCGATCAGGCTTGGCCTGCGCTTGGTCGATGGCTGCAGCGAAACCGCCATGCAGGCCCTCATGCGCGAACGCGCACGCCGCCCGTTCGACGATGTCGGCGACCTCTGCCAGCGCACCGGGCTGGACCGGCGCCAGCAGGGGCTGCTGGCCGATGCCGGGGCGCTGCGTGGGCTCAGCGGCCATCGCCATCGTGCGCGCTGGGATATTTCCGGCGTGGAAAACCGTCTCCCGCTGTTCGACCAGGCCCGTGCCACCGCCGAGGCACGCGTGCCGCTGCCGCTACCCAGCGCATGGGACGACATGCAGGCCGACTACCGCAGCACTGGTACTACGCTCGGTCGCCACCCGATCAGTTTCCTGCGTACGCAGCTGCGCAGCCGTGGCTGCCTGGATGCCGCGCAGCTGGCTGGCCACGGCCATGGCCGCCGCGTCCGCATTGCCGGCCTAGTACGCATGCGCCAGCGCCCGCAGACCGCCAGCGGCGTCACCTTCCTCACCCTGGAAGACGAGACCGGCATGGTCAACGCCGTGGTCTGGCGGCATGTGGCCGACCGCCAGCACCGCATGCTGGTCGATACCCAGCTGATGCAGATCGACGGCCGCCTGGAACGTGTCGATGGCGTGCAGCATGTCATCGTGCAGCGCATGCTCGGCCTGGACGAACTGCTGCAGGGCCTGCGCAGCCACAGCCGCGATTTCCATTGATGTAACGTCGATCGGGTGGCGTCGACATTCCGCGCTCGCGCACGATCGTCGACCAACGGTCGACTCTACCCATCCGCTTTTGCATCCGCTATCGTCGCCACATCCAAGGAAGGACGACACGATGGCCCGCGCCCTGATGCTGACCACCCTGGGGGTTTCGACCCTCGCCCTGCTGGTTTCCGGCTGGACCGCCTGGAACCTGCATACCCACCAGTCACCACAACGGGTGATCGAAGCCCGCGGCCTGGTCATTCACGATGAAAAGGGCCAGGCACGCGTCATCCTCGGCGCCCCCGTGCCCGACCCGCTCAGCCAGGGCAAGGTGCAGGGTACGCGTGCCACTGCCCTGTCAGGCATGATCCTGCTCGGCCCCGATGGCTCCGAACGCGGCGGCTACGGCACCAGCGACCGCGGTGGCGAGGCCCTGCTGACCCTGGACGATGCCCGCGGCACCACCGAAGTATTCAAGGTCGTGGCCAACCCTGATCGCGGCGCGAGCCTGATGGTGCGGCACCAGAACAACACCGGCGCCATGCTCACCTCATGGCAGGGCACGCCGGAACTGGTGTTCCTGGACGACACCGGCCAGACCTACTACGTGCGCCCAGGCGCCAACGCCGCCCCCTGATTGCCCGCAACCGCTTCGGTAGCGTCGAGCTTGCTCGACTGCTGTTGGCCAATCAGTCGAGCAAGCTCGACGCTACCCGACCGCACCCCGCCAGCAGATCACCGGCAAGCTGCCGCAGCTGCGTCACCGGCAACGCCGCACAGGTGATGCGCAACCCGTCTGATGCGCAACCCGTCCAGTGGCGCCGAGGGCCTGCCCGTGCTGGCTGCCCAGATCCAGTACACCTCCCTCTGAAGCCGGAATACGGCGGCGCCCCGGCCTCATCCCGGGCGACCTGCGATTAATGCAAATGATTCTTCTTTACTGTAAGGTACTGACGCTGCCCTTGCCGCCGCGGGCTGTTCCTCCACACTGCCCCCGCCCGCCCCGTGTCCACGCCTGTCGAACCGACGGATGTCACGCATCTGTGCAGCCCCCATTACCGGCCGCTGCATGCCCACATCCGCCGCAAACTCCCGCAACGCAGCGACGCTGATGACGTCGTCCAGGAATCCTGGCTGCGCCTCATCAAGGCTGCGGCCAGTGGGCTGCTGGGCGATGCCATCATCACCGCGCTGCCGTCGCGCTCGCGCCAGGCATTCCTGCTGGCGCGGGTGGAATGGATGGGCCTGGCCGAGATCGGCCGCCAGCTCGGCATTACCCGGCAGACCGCGCACGGCGACCTGCTGCGTGCACTGGTCGCCGTGCAGCAGGTACCGCAGGCGTGAGCCACGACACCATCGCCCAGGAGGCCGCCCGCTGGCGGCTGGATGACCATGACGGCCGCTGGCCCTGGCAGGTCTATGGCGGTCTGGTACAGGCTGCGGCCGGCGCAGGCATTGCGCTTTACAGCGGCAACCTGTCGCATGGCGAGGTCGATGCGCTGCTGGCATCGACCGCACCTGTCCAGTTCCCGGCGGCCAGCGCCCGCCAGCCGCTGTCCGCGGTCGTACTGGCCCAGCATGCCGGTGCCGCACCCGTCCTGGTGATCGCCCTGGCTGCACCGGGTGAAGCTGTGGATGGGCGCGATGCCGATCTGGTGTGGGGCGCCGGCGATGAGTGAGCGCAGCCGTCACTGGCAGGCCATGGCCATCAGCGCCGGCCTGCACGTGTTGCCGCTGTTGCTGCTGGTGCACTGGGCAGCAACGCCGCCGCCCTTGCCGCCGCCGGAGCAGGACATGCGGATCAGCCTGCGTCTGTTGGCCCCGGCGGCGCCACCGCGGCCGGTGGAGGAGCGCCACGCCGATACGCCGCGCCCGACCGAGCAGGCCCGCGCACCGCAGCCCAGCAAGGCCCCCCCACCGCCGCTGCCCACCGCCGCCCGCGAAGGTGAACTGGCCGCCAGCGAAACGGGTGGCAGCGACCGGCAGGCCCTGCAGCTCGCCTTGCCTGCAGCCACGACCAACGCAGCGTCGGCCACCAACTCGGTGGCTGCCGCACCACCCACACCGGATGCGCCCCCGGCAGAGGTGCAGGCCGGTGCGGCCAGTGACCAGTGGGAAGCCCGCCTGATGGCGCGCCTGCAGCGCTACCGTTTCTACCCGGCCGCCGCACGCGCGCGGCGCCAGCAGGGCACTGCATGGGTCCGGGTCAGCCTGGATCGCGAGGGACGCCTGCTGGCGCTGCGGCTGGAGCAGTCCAGCGGCCAGGCGCTGCTGGATGAAGCCGCGCTGCAGACGTTCCGCCGCGCGCAACCGCTGCCGCCCATTCCCGATGAAATGAAGGCCCCACAGGAACTGGTCGTGCCAGTGGAGTACTACCTGCACCAGACATAGCGTCCCGCTTGCCCACCCAGTCCCGTAGAGTCGAGCCGGGAGGAACATGCAAGCTTGCTCGACTCTACCGCCCCCACGTTCACGATCGTCAACCAGAACGTGCTGCCACGCGCATCCAGCCAACAGGCAGCAGAACAATCACATTGCCCTGTCCTGCCTGCTGTCGTGAATGAGGCGCGGTGGCGCTTTCAGCGCGGACCGAGCACCTTCATCAGGTCATCGCCCTGCGGCAGGCCGGCGCGGCGTTCAACCGTGCCCTGTTCATCCTGGAACAGGATGCCCGGCGTGCCCTGGAAGCCCATCTCCACCATCAGCATCTGGTTGGCGTCCAGCTTGCCGGCGACCTCGCGGCTGATGCTCGGCAGCGGCTTGATGCCACCGCGCTCGAACTGGTGCTCGTTCTCCAGCAGTGCTGCGCTGGGATCGCGTGCAGACAGGATCGCCGCCGCCTTGGCCGGACTGTCCTCGCGGATCACGCCCACCATGATGTGCCGCAGCTGCACCTTGCCCGCGTCGACCCATGGACGCGCCGCATCCCAGAACTTGTGGCAGTACGGGCAGTTGGCATCGCTGAAGGTATAGACCACGCGCGGGGCGTCGGCCTTGCCGTCGCGCACCCAGGCGCTGGCTTCCAGTTTGGCCCACATCTTGGCCGACATCGGCGCAGACACCAGCTTCTCCACCGCCTCGGCAGCCACATCGTTGCCCTCTGCATCGAACAGGCTGCCGACCAGCACGTGCTTGCCATCCGCGGTGACATAGGCGGCAGCCGGCTGCTGGCCGCCCACCACGCCCGCAAAGCCGCGCAGGCCACCGGGCGCATCGAATTCGGACACCACTTCGAAGCCGTGCTTCTCGATCCCCTTCAGAACGGCGGGGATCTGGCCCTTGCCGGCGGCCGGGGGCGCAGCGGCGGTACTGGCAGGCGCCTTTCCGGGCGGAGTCTGGGCCTGGCTGCAGGCGGTCATCGCCAGCAGAACCGGCAGAATCAGGACCGCAGGCGCGGTGCGCAGGGAAATCGACAGCATGTGAACTCCGGAAGGAAATGCCCGCGCAGGCTACCGCAGCCTGCGTAGTTTGTGTTCAAGACCGGCCTGGGTCAGTTCACCCAGGTGCAGATCCTGCAGACGCCCCTGCGCATTGAAGAACAGGGTGGACGGATAGGCGCGCACGCCCAGCGCGGTCGAAGCGGCGCCAGGCTCGTCCAGCAGCACGCCCTGCAATTCAAGGCGCTCTGCGCGCAGGAACTGCTGGACCTCATCCAGGTGTTCACCCTGGTTGAGGAAGACGAACCGCACCTCGGGATGCGCCTGCTGCGCCTTGGCCAGAACCGGCATCTCGCGACGGCAGGGGCCGCACCAGCTGGCCCAGAGATTCAGCACCAGCGGCCTGCCCCGGAACTGCTCCAGGTCCAGCGGTCGGCCCTGCATATCCAGTACCTGGACGGCAGGCAGCGCCAGCGTGCTGGCCTGCCACGTGGCCAGGCCATAGCTGCCCACGCTCCACAGCAGTGCCCCGGCCAGCGCGCTGCCCAGCACGGGCACCCGCAGCGAAGCCTGGCGGCGCAGGACCCACAGACCCCAGCCCAACGCCGCCACCAGCACGGCCACGACGTGGTAGCCGCCATCGGCGATCTGCAACACGCTCCAGGGCGCGTCACGATACAGGTCGAGATTGGCAATGACGAAGGACACGCGCCCGCAGAGCAGGCCCACCAGCAGCATGTCCAGCACCCGGCCGGCACCCGAGGGCTGCGGTGGCACCGGCTGGCGCGGTGTCCACAGCCGTGCGATACCCATCGCCAGCAGCAGCGAGATCAGGATCACCACCACCGGCATAGGCACCGGCCCCACACTTGCCATTACGTCACCTGCCGCATCGTTCAAGGTCCTGCATGGTCGGAGTGCCGCGCCTGCCCTGCAAGCACGCCGCTCCCCGGCCCGGTCAGGCAGCGTCCAGCCGCGACGCTGCGACCTGCTGCGATGGCACCGACCGGGGCGGCATCACCGCAGGCGCGGACAGCGCGCGCTCGCGACGCTTGCAGCTGACATGGCGGCGATAGTTCGCCGGGGTCATGCCGACAATGCGCAGGAACAGCCGACGAAACGCGCTCTGGTCCGCATAGCCTACGCCCCACGCCACCTCATCGATACTGGCCCCCTGTTGCAGCAGCGTCTGCGCCTTGGCTACGCGCAGCCGCTGGCAGTATTCAATGGGACGCAGCCCGGTCGCCTTCAGGAAACGACGCTGCAGGGTACGCGGCTCAAGGCCGGAAATCGCGCAGATGGCCGGCAACGTTGCTCCGCGTGCGGCGGTGGTGTGTAG
Source organism: Stenotrophomonas sp. NPDC077659 (assembly GCF_050268705.1). Classification (NCBI taxonomy): domain Bacteria; kingdom Pseudomonadati; phylum Pseudomonadota; class Gammaproteobacteria; order Lysobacterales; family Lysobacteraceae; genus Stenotrophomonas; species Stenotrophomonas sp. NPDC077659. Next base: position 11,769 of record NZ_JBNNHG010000026.1, read on the forward strand.
CCAGCGCTGCGCCTTGAGCACATCGCGATCGCCATGTGCGAAATTGGCACTGAAGCGCTCCAGGTCCTGCTGCACATCGGTCGGCACTACGACGCCCAGCTGCTGCGCCACCTCGCTGGCAATCCCCTGCCCGTGCAGACGGTACAGCAGACGCAGCCCGAGATATCGCCAGGCCTGCGGGCCGGCCACGGTCAGCAGATCGCCGTCATCGACCAGCGTACGTTCACTGGGGGCCCAGCTGACGGCCTGGCTCTGCAGGCCCGGGTGGCGACGCAGGTCCGGACCGGCCACCGTGCGCCCAGCCAGCAGCCCCGCGCGTGCCAGCACGCCAACACCGTCTGCAGCGGCGGACAGCAGGCTGCCGCCGTCATAGTGCGCACGCAGCCAATCCAGCAGCACTTCCTCGGCCCGCACCGACACACCTGGGCTGACCTGGCTCGGCAGAGCGATCACGGCCGGAATGGCTGCATCCAGCATTTCCGCACCGGCGATCCGGTTCACGCCCCGGTTGCTGGCCGGAACGATCCAGCGGGTCACCAGGACGCGGGCATTCGCGCGCCGCTGCTGCTGGGCAAGACGGTTGGCCACATGTGCCATTTCGGCCAGCACCGAGGCCGCCGACGGGTCTCCTCCCGGGTACTCCACCACGGCAACCTCGACGAACCCCTCGTTCTTCAGTCCCTCCACGCTCCCCTCCTCCATTCGTTCAGGCCGCCGAGCGGCCGGTTCTGGCGAAGGGTAGGAAGTGGCCCAACGGTAGGGCTATGAAGAAAGTTGCAAAGTGAGCTGAATAGGCAGAATCAACAAAGCCTTGACTCTTGACTAAACTCCAGGGTTGACAATGACCCCCTGTTTTCGAGGAGTCCGCCATGAACATTGGAGAGCTGGCCCGCCAGGCCGGGGTGCCGATCGACACCGTCCGCTATTACGAACGCCAGCAGTTGCTGCCCACCGCTGCACGCTCGGCCGGCGGCTACCGCATATTCGGCGAGCAGGATCTGCGCCGCCTGCGCTTCATCCGGCGGTCCAAGGCGCTGGGCTTCAGCCTGGAAGAGATTTCCGAACTGCTGGCGTTGAGCGACCTCCATCAGCAGGACATGGGCAGCGTGCGCGAGACGGCGCAGGCGCGGCTGGCCGACATCGAGCAGCGGATGGCCGAGCTGCAGCGGATGCACACCGCGCTGTCACAGCTGGTGGACGCCTGTCCGGGTCATGGCGCGCTGGACCAGTGCCCCATCCTCTCTGCCCTGACCGAGGACAACGCATGAACAGCGCGCATTCCCCGGAAGGTCACGCTCACAGCCAGGCCGCCGCAGCCGGCGGCTGCTGCGGCGGCGCGAAAAAGACCTCGGCTACGGTGAAGGATCTGGTCTGTGGCATGGACGTGGACCCGGCCCGTACCGCACACCATGCCCGGCACCAGGGTCAGGACTACTACTTCTGCAGTGGCGGCTGCCGGCAGAAGTTCGTTGCCGACCCGCAGCGCTACCTCGATCCGTCGTCCCATGTCGCGCCCGAAGTACCTGCGGGCACCCTGTACACCTGCCCGATGGACCCTGAAATCGTGCAGGACGGCCCAGGCATCTGCCCGATCTGCGGCATGGCGCTGGAACCGATGATGCCCAGCCTGGATGAAGGCGAGAATCCGGAACTGACCGACTTCCGCCGCCGCTTCTGGATCTCGCTGCCACTGAGCCTGGCGACGATGGCGTTGGCGATGCTGGCAATGACGCCGCTGCTGCACGCGCTGTCCCCCAGCGTGCGGGTGTGGATCGAAGGCGCGCTGGCCACGCCCGTAGTGCTCTGGGCCGGCTGGCCGTTCCTCCAGCGCTGGGCGCAGTCGATCCGCAATCGCAGCCCCAACATGTGGACGCTGATCGGCACCGGCGTCATCGCCGCCTACGGTTACAGCCTGGTGGCCACGCTGGCACCGGGCCTGTTCCCGCCCTCGTTCCAGCAGCATGGCCAGGTCGGCGTCTATTTCGAAGCAGCGGCGGTGATCATCTCGCTCACCCTGCTCGGCCAGCTGATGGAACTGCGGGCACGGGCCAGAACCTCCGCCGCGATCAAGGCATTGCTGGGCCTGGCACCGAAGACTGCACGACGCATTGAAGCCGATGGCAGCGAGCAGGATGTCGAACTGGCGCAGGTGAAGGCCGGCGACCGCCTGCGCGTGCGTCCCGGCGAGAAGGTGCCGGTGGACGGTCGCGTGCTGGAAGGCCGCTCAACGGTGGACGAATCGATGCTGACCGGCGAGCCGGTTCCAGTGACCAAGCAGGCCGGTGACAGTGTGATCGGCGCAACCCTCAATGGTTCCGGTGCGCTGGTGATCCAAGCCGAGCGTGTGGGCGAGGACAGCATGCTGGCGCAGATCGTGCAACTGGTGGCGCAGGCGCAACGTTCGCGCGCACCGATGCAGCGCATGGCAGACCGTGTGGCGTACTGGTTCGTGCTTGCAGTGCTGGCCGTGGCTGCACTGACGCTGCTGGGCTGGGGCCTGTTCGGCCCTGCGCCCTCGTGGACGCATGGCGTGCTCAGCGCGGTGGCCGTGCTGATCATCGCCTGCCCGTGTGCGCTGGGGCTGGCCACGCCGATGTCGATCATGGTCGCCACCGGCCGCGCCGCGCAGCACGGCGTGCTGTTCCGCGACGCCGAGGCCATCGAGTCCTTGCGCAAGGTCGATACGCTGGTGATCGACAAGACCGGCACACTCACCGAAGGCCGGCCGGCGTTCGATACAGTGCATGCCGCCACCGGCTTCGACGACACCCAGGTGCTGCAGTGGGCCGCCAGCCTCGACCAGGGCAGCGAACATCCCCTGGCCGAAGCCATCGTCACCGCTGCGCGCAGCCGCGGATTGCCGCTGCTCGCGGTCGAGGCGTTCGATTCGATCACCGGGCTGGGCGTGCGTGGCCGTGTGGAGGGCCGCGCGATGTGGCTGGGCAACACTGCTTTGATGTCCGGGCAATCGGTGCCGGTGGCCGCACTGCAGGAACACGCCGATGCCCTGCGCCGTCGCGGTGCCAGCGTGATGTACCTGGCGGTGGATGGGCAACTGGCCGGGCTGCTGTCGGTGGCCGATCCGATCAAGGCGACTACGGCCGACGCCATCGCCGCACTGCACCGTGACGGCCTGCGCATCATCATGGCCACCGGCGATGGCCTGCTGACTGCGCAGGCGGTGGCATCCGCCCTGGGGCTGGACGAGGTGCATGGTGAAACCCGGCCGGCCGACAAGGCCACACTGGTGCAGCAGTTGCAGGCACAGGGCCATGTCGTGGCGATGGCCGGTGATGGCATCAACGATGCACCTGCCCTGGCCAGCGCCGATGTCGGCATCGCCATGGGCACCGGCACCGACGTGGCGATATCCAGTGCACAGGTAACGCTGGTGAAGGGCGATCTGCGCGGGATCCTGCGTGCGCGCCAGTTGTCGCGTGCCGCCGTGCGAAACATGCGGCAGAACCTTGGCTTCGCCTTCCTCTACAACGGGCTGGGCATTCCGGTCGCGGCCGGCGTGCTGGTGCCGTGGGGCATTTCGCTTTCTCCGATGCTGGCGGCGGTGGCGATGAGCCTGAGCTCGGTATCGGTCATCAGCAACGCGCTGCGCCTGCGCGCGCAGCGGCTGCCGGACAGCTGACAACGGCATCGCAAGGGACGTGAAGAAAACTGCAACAAAGGCTTGCCAACCCCGGGGGGTACAGCTATTATTTCGCTCCTCAGCGACGTGGGGCCATAGCTCAGCTGGGAGAGCGCCTGCATGGCATGCAGGAGGTCAGCGGTTCGATCCCGCTTGGCTCCACCATTCGGCATTAGGCCGTCGAAGATCTACAACTTGAAGTTTTCCTGCGTCCCCATCGTCTAGAGGCCTAGGACATCACCCTTTCACGGTGGCGACCGGGGTTCGAATCCCCGTGGGGACGCCAATTCATCACGAACAACAAGGACCCGGCCGATTACCGGGTCTTTTTTGTTCACCGCCTACCGAGGTTCAGGTTGTGGCGTTGTGGTTTCCCCTGCCCTCGCGGCTTGAGTGAAGCGCGACGAAAAAGCGAAAAAAAAGCTTCCACAAAAGTGAACACGTTGGTAAGATAGGCGGCTCGGCAACACGGGGCCATAGCTCAGCTGGGAGAGCGCCTGCATGGCATGCAGGAGGTCAGCGGTTCGATCCCGCTTGGCTCCACCACTTCGACATCAGGCCGTCGAAGTTCTACAACTTGAAGTTTTTCGTGCGTCCCCATCGTCTAGAGGCCTAGGACATCACCCTTTCACGGTGGCGACCGGGGTTCGAATCCCCGTGGGGACGCCAGTTTCAGAACGGACCCTGCTCCCGGCAGGATCATCCGGAGTTTCATGGGGCCATAGCTCAGCTGGGAGAGCGCCTGCATGGCATGCAGGAGGTCAGCGGTTCGATCCCGCTTGGCTCCACCACTTCGACATCAGGCCGTCGAAGATCTACAACTTGAAGTTTTCGTGCGTCCCCATCGTCTAGAGGCCTAGGACATCACCCTTTCACGGTGGCGACCGGGGTTCGAATCCCCGTGGGGACGCCAATTCTTGAAGACCCTGGCCTCGGCCGGGGTTTTTCTTTGCCTGCCGTTCGGACTACGACACCCACGCATGGCGTGGATCTACCGGGGCACTCCGGATACTGCAGTAGATCCACGCCATGCGTGGATGAATGTCTCACCGCCCTTGGCGTCAAAACCGCCGGTATCCAGCTGGCCACGCAGTACGCCATCCTCGATGACCGTGAGCACCTGCGTTACACCTTCGAGGAGGCCAACTGGGCGTGCGGTGTGCGGTCACACCCGCGTAGTGGAATGACCGACGGCACGCAACAACGCCCGCGACAGATCCACCGACAGATAGGGCTTGACCAGCAGCACGCCGGCCCGCATTGATGCGGGCACCTGCTCGGCGGTCATGCCGGTGGCCAGCACGAAAGGAATTCCACGGGCAGCGAGCACAGCGGCTACGGGCTCGCTGGTCTCATTGCGGGCCAACCGGTAATCCAGCAGGGCCACGTCCGGCGAGGTGTCCTGCAGCAGACGCAATGCCTCGGCGACCGTCGCGACCAGACCGACGACCACGGCACCGGCCTGTACCAACTGCATCTGCAACAGGGCCGCGCTCATCTCGTCGTTTTCGACCACCAGCACCCGCAGGTCCTGCAACGCAGTCATGGGCCATCGCTCCTGCATGTGTCAAGCCGATCCAGTATAGCCGTCACGCCGCCATTACCGACAAAAAGAAGGGGTTTCGGCCCCGGCACAGGAGTGCCTCTATGAAGGACCGCCAGCCTCGGTTACACTACCCCGCTGCTGCCGGTGTGGCGGAATGGTATACGCAGCTGACTCAAAATCAGCCGGGGGTGACCCCATGAAGGTTCGAGTCCTTTCACCGGCACCATCGCGTCAGAGGCCAGGTCATCGACTTGGCCTTCTGCGTATTCCGAGGGTCATCTTCACGCGCTTCAGGGTACCACCCGCAGCATCGGTGCCGGCGGTATGCCCGCACTGCCCTGCCCCGCATCCACCCGGAACCCGGCCACGGTCTGCAGCAGCTGCGCGGACTGTTCTTCCATGCTGCGCGCCGCCGCCGAAGCTTCCTCCACCAGCGCCGCATTCTGCTGCGTACCCTGGTCGATCAGGTCCACGGCCTGGTTCATCTGCTGGATGTCGTCGCTCTGCTGCTGCGCCGCCGAGCTGATCTGCGCCATCAGTTCGCTCACCCGCCGTACGTCGCGCACGATCTCGTCCATGGTGCGCCCGGCGCTCTCCACCTGCGCGGTGCCGGCGCCGACATTGGCCACCGACTCATCGATCAACTGCTTGATCTCCTTGGCCGCGCTGGCCGAGCGCTGCGACAATTCGCGGATCTCGGTGGCGACCACCGCGAATCCTCGTCCATGCTCGCCGGCACGTGCCGCCTCCACCGCCGCATTGAGCGCCAGGATGTTGGTCTGGAAGGCGATGCCGTCGATCACCCCGATGATGTCGACGATGCGCCGCGAAGACGCGTTGATCACCGCCATGGTCGACACCACCTCGTGCACCACGCTGCCGCCGCGGGTAGCGACATCGGACGCGCCACCGGCCAGTTCACTGGCCTGGCGTGCGTGGGTGGCGGTGCGCTGCACGGCATCGGCCAGGCCCTTCATCGACACCGCCGTTTCTTCCAGTGAAGCGGCCTGCTGCTCGGTGCGCTGCGACAGATCGCTGTTACCCTGCGCGATCTCGCTGGCACCCACCGCAATGGTGTCCGCGGCGAACTTGATCTGACCCAGAATTCCGGCCATTGCCTGGACCAGCGCATTGACGCCCTGGCACAGCTCAGCGATCGGACCATGCTTGCCGGTCATGTCGACGAGGTGGGTCAGGTCGCCCTGCTTGGCTGCCGCAACCACCTCGCGTGTCTGCGCCACAGCGCGCTGCGTTGCCTGGTGCTCATGCACCTGGGCGGTGATGTCGGTGGCGTACTTGACCACCTTGAACGGCCGACCGTTCATGTCCAGGATCGGGTTGTACGATGCTTGGATCCACACCTCGCGCCCCCCCTTGCCCAAGCGCCGGTACTGAGCGGCGTCATACTCGCCCCGGCCAAGCTTCTCCCAGAACTGGCGATATTCAGCGCTTTCCCGATGACCCGGCTCGACGAACAGCGCATGATGCCGGCCCTGCACCTCTTCCAGCGTGTAACCGGTCACTGCCAGGAAGTTGGCATTGGCCGACAGGATGCGCCCGTCGAGACTGAACTCGATCACGGCCTGCGACTTGTCGATGGCAGCCAGCTGGCCGGCTGAATCTGCCGCCTGCAGTTTCTGCGCGGTGATGTCGGTTGCGAACTTCACCACCTTGTACGGCCGCCCCTGGTGGTCGAGCACCGGGTTGTAGGAAGCCTGGATCCAGAATTCACGCCCGCCCTTGCCAAAGCGCCGGTACCGGCCGGCGTCGAACTCGCCACGCGCCAGCCGGGCCCAGAAATCACGGTACTCCGGGCTGCGGGCATGCTCGGGATCGACAAACATGGCATGGCACTTCCCCTGGATTTCATCCAGCCGATAGCCCACCACCTGCAGGAAGTTGTCGTTGGCCTGCAGGATGGTGCCGTCGAGCGCGAACTCGATGACCGCCTGCACGCGATGCAGGGCGGCCACCTGTGCGGCCAGCTCATCCTGCCGGCGGTCCTGTGCTGACGCCTCGGCGGTGGTGCGCTGCGCGCCCAGAGCGCCCAGCAACAGGCGCCGCGGAGAGAAACGGGAATGCGATTCGACCGGTGTCTTCTCACCCGCCGTGAAGCCTGGCATCAGCATGATCTGGTCCTCGAAGTCCAATAAGGTGCAATCCGGCGGGCGAATACCCGGCGGGGCCATCAATTGCCTGGACTTGCAGACGCACGGGGCGGCGTCCTCGATCTCCTGCGCGTAAAGCTGGGCACTGCGAACTGCGTAACCATTCGTCGATACACACAGCGCAGGCCGTCCATCGGGGACAGCCGGGGGTCCTGCTACGGGAGGACAGGAGCCAGACCCAGTCAGGTTATCGGCCGGTTCATGGCCAGCTTTAGCACGCTCTGCCGAATCCCTTTCTTCGCCCAGCATCCCTGCCTGGCATCGACCTGGCAGGCAGGCCCCCGGGGGATCAGCGTTGCCGCCACATCAGCCAGCGCAGCACGGCAACCGCCAGCACCGCCGGCAGATAGCCCAGGCTGCCCACCCACACCAGCAGCGCCGCGGTCACCCAGTTCCCGCCTCCACCCAGGATCCATGGGGTGCTCTGCAGCACCTGCAGCGCCACCGGCAACAGCAGCCCCGGGGAAAACCGCAGCAGCTGCCAGCGCCAGCCCGCCGGGCCGATGAAACCAATGATCGCCCCCAGCAGCGCGGCGAGGATCACGATGGGAAGTGCAGCATCCATGGCAGTGCTCGATTCAACGATCAGTGACCATTGTGGACCACCGCGGCAGATGCAGCGATGCGTGTTACGCCGGAAGGGTTGCAATGACCTACGACGCATCCCATCGCAGGCGAGTGCATCCACCATGGTCGTATCTGGAAACCGACCATTACCGGGAAAGACCATGATGCAGCGTAGTGTGTGCGTTCTGTTGCTGGGCCTGTGCAGCAGCGTTGCCAGTGCGGCCGACGCGCCGTATCGCCCCGCCTTCCATCCCGACCAGCACAAGGGTCCGCCAGCGGGACGCGTGAACGAGGTACTGGTACTGGGCGGTCCACACCTTTCAGGCCTGCCTGGAACCTTCAAGCCCGAGCAACTGGAACCGTTGCTGGCCCGCCTGCAGGCCTGGAAGCCAACGGCGATCGCCGTAGAGAACGTGCCGGGGTTGCAGTGCGACTTCATGCGCCGCTACCCCAGCCGGTACGCCGACAGCACCGCCGACTACTGCGTCGATACCTCTGCGGCCATGGCGGCCACAGGTATGGACGTGCCCACCGCAAACGCAGAAATGGACCGCCTGCTTGCCGCGTGGCCGGGTAACCCGACCCCGGCGCAGCGCCGGCGTCTGGCAGCCGTGTGCCTGGCTGCAGGCGAACACGGCTCGGCGCTGGTGCAGTGGCTGCGCCTTCCGGTAGAGGAGCGCCGCGCTGCTGACAGCCTCAGCCCCGAACTGGTGCAGTTCCTCCAAGCGCGCAGGGTACGCAAGGACGAAGTGGCCCTGGTCGCCGCCGAACTGGCTGCCCGCCTGGGGCTGGAGCGGCTGTGGCCGGTGGATGACCACAGCGCCGACGCGCCCACACCGCAGGCACAACAGGACGCCGCCGCGAAGGCGATCGGCCGCGCGTGGGACAACCCGGCCGGAAAGATCCGCCATGCCACCTATGAGCGCCTGTACGCCAACGTCGACACGCCCGACGGATTGATGGCGATCTACCGCAACGACAACGATCCTGCGATGGTCAAGCTCGTGTATGACAATGACTTCGGCGCCGCATTCGTCGAACCGTCGGCAGAAGGCTTCGGCCGCAACTATCTGGGCTACTGGGAAACCCGCAACCTGCGCATGGTCGCCAACATCCGCGACGTGCTGGGCCAGCACCCGGGTACGCGGATGCTGGCCATTGTGGGTGCCTCGCACAAAGGCTACTACGAGGCGTATCTGGACCAGATGCATGATGTGCAACTGGTGGATGCGGAACCCATCCTGCGCTGACGCAGCGCCATGCGCAACCGATCTGGAGCCCTGTAGAGCCGAGCCATGCTCGGCTGATTTCCATCAGAATCATTCGAGCATGGCTCGACTCTGCAATTGCCGAGCAGTCGAGCAAGCCCGACGCTACAAAGCGGCCAGCCGAGCATGGCTCGGCTCTACAACCGCGTCAGTCGAGCAAGCTCGACGCTACCGGTTGCGCCACAGCGCAGCGCTGGCGACGACGATCCAGCCCAGCGTGGCCAACAGCACCACCGTCACGCCCCACTGCAGCACCGGCACCAGCGATTGCGCCAGCGGGTCGATGCGCAGCTGTTCCAGACGCAGCCCTCCGGCCAGTGCCAGCAACCAGCCGATGCAGGCCGGTGCATAGGCGCCGGCGATATGAGTGATCCAACAGCGCATGGCAACTTCCTGCTGAGATGGCGACGGGGCGATTGTTCCGCCCCGCCCTCTCACAGGCTGAGACCGCGTCCGACGCTACCGCGTCCAGCCACCCCCAAGGGCCGCCATCAGCGCCGCGCTGGCCTGCAGCTGGCGGCTCTGGATGTCCTGCAGGCCCAGCTGGGCCTGGCGCGCGTCGGTCTGCGCGCTCACCACATCCAGATAGCTCACCGCACCACCGGCATAGCGGTCGCGTGCGATCTGCTCGGCACGTCGCGCCGCCTGCACCGCGTCATCTTCGTGCCCACGCTGCGCCTCCAGCTGCCGCAGGAGGGTCAACTGGTCCTCCACCTGGCGGATCGCCGCCAGCACGGTGGCGCGGTACTGCGCGGACGCGGCATCGAACTCGGCATAGGCCTGCGCCTTGGCGGCCTTGCGGCGACCGCCATCGAACACCGGCAACGCGGCCAGCGGGCCGAGCGCCCAGTAGCGGTTGCCCACATCGAACACCGAAGCGCTGCCCGAGGTCTGCCCACCCAGCAGCCCGGTCAAGCTGAGCTGCGGGAACCAGGCGGCGCGGGCCACGCCAATGCCAGCATTGGCGGCGAACACCCGCCGCTCGGCAGCAGCGATATCCGGCCGCTGCCGCAGCAGGTTGCTGGGCAGGTCCGCAGGCACCAGCGGCAAGGTCGGCAGGGTGACGCCGGTCAGCGTAAACCCGCTGGCCGGCGCGCCCACCAGTTCGGCGATGGCATGCCGCAGCAGTGCATGTCGTGCATCCAGCGCATCCAGATCGGCCTGCGCACTGGCCAACTGGTGGCGGGCGCGCGCCACGTCCAGTTCCGAGGCGATCTCGCCGCGGAACCGGTCCTCGGTCAGCGCCAGCGCCTGCCGGTAGTCATCAATGCTGTCGCGCAGGATCACCTGCTGGGCCTCGGCGCCACGCAGCTGCAGGTACAGCCCGGCAAGCTGCTGCGACAGGCTCAGCCGCGCGGCGGCCAGGTCATCACCACTGGCATCGGCCCGCGCCGATGCGGCAGCCGCGGCATTGCGCAGCCGGCCCCACAGGTCCAGGTCGAACAACAGCGAGAAGGTCGCGCTGTTGCTGTCATAGATCGCAGGCTGGGTCGCGCTGCGCAGCGGCTTGTCGTCGGACTGGCGCTGGCGCGCCGGCCCGGCACTGAAACCCACCTGTGGCACACGCGTCGAAGCCACTTCGCCGGCTGCGGCACGCGCGGCATCATAGTGGGCCACGGCCAGCGCCAGGGTCGGGCTGGCCTCGGCCAGCTGCTGCTGCAGGCGGTCCAGCTGCGGGTCCTGGAAGGCCTGCCACCAGGCCGTCGGCAACGGCGCGGCCTCGGCGGGCGCGGCGCTGCCTTCATAACCGACCGGCATCGCCACGGCCGGCACCTGGTAGCTGGGCGCCAGCGAACAGCCGCCCAGCAGCAGCGCGCAAAGCACCAGCGCCAAGCGGCACTCACCCGCGCGCATGCGCAGGCTCCTGCTCACCGGCGACCACACGCACGTGGTCGCCTTCGCGCAGCGCGTCGGGCGGGTTCGGAATGACCCGGTCGCCTGCCTTCAGGCCGCGGTCCACGCGCAGCGTGCTGCCCAGGTCACTGGCGATGTGAATGTCGCGCAGGTGCACGATGTCCTTGGCATCGACCACCGCCACCTGGGTGCCTTTTGCCCGGAAGATCAGCACATCGGCCGGCACGCTCACTCCGTCGCCACCGCCCTGCTGCGGCAGGATCACTTCGGCATAGCTGCCCGGCAGCAGCGCGCCGTCGGCGTTGTCGACCACGAACTGCGCCAGCAGCGTGCCCGAACTGCGGTCGATCGCACTGGAATCGCCCTGCAGGGTGGCGGTGAAGTGACGGCCCGATTGCCCCGGCACCTGCAGAGTGGCCTGCAGGCCTGGCGTGATGCTGCCCGCGCTGGTCTGCGGCACCGGCACCATCAGGCGCAGGCGCCGGGTATCGGCGATGTTGAACAACTCGCGGCCACTGTCATCGGCCCGGATCAGTTGGCCCACGTCGGTCTGCCGCGAGGTGACCGTGCCATCGAAGGGCGCACGCAGCGTGCGGTAGCGGCCCAGCTCCTGCAGGCGCGCGTAGTCGGCCTGCGCTGCCTCCACGCTGGCCTGCGCGGCGACTGCATTGGCCTGCTTCTCATCGGCCTCCTGGCGCGATACCGAATGGCTGCCCAGCATGCCCTGCCAGCGCTCGGCACTGACCTTGGCCAGTGCGGCGTCGGCCTGAACCTGCAGCAGATGGGCGTGGGCCTGGGCGATCTGCTGGTCCAGTTCGGGGCTGTCGATCACCGCCAGCACCTGGCCGGCCTTGACCGACTGGCCGATGTCGGCGCTCCACGATTTCAGGTAGCCGCCGACGCGCGCATGGATGGGTGCCTCGGTCCAGGCGGTCAGGTGCGCGGGCAAGGTCATCGTGCCTGCCTCACCCTCCGCACCGGCGGTGACCACCTGCACGGCCGGCACCGCCTGGCGCTCGGTCCATTCGACCACGGCGTGTGCCTGTTGCGCGCGCAGGGCAAGGCCGGCGGCGACCACGACCACCGCGATGGCGGCACCCAGGATGAGGGGGCGGCGCAGCGAACGCTGCGGCAGCGGGGCATCAGACATGCAGGGGCTCTCCAGCGGGGGCGATGCGGGGCTTACGCGAATGGGCCAGGGCGAACACCACCGGCACGAACAACAAGGTGGCGCAGGTCGCCAGCAGCAGGCCACCGATGACCGCGCGACCCAGCGGCGCGTTCTGCTCGGTGGACAGGGCGGTCGGCAGCATGCCCAGGATCATCGCCAGCGCAGTCATGCAGACCGGGCGGAAGCGGGTAAACCCGGCTTCCAGTGCAGCCTTGGCGGCATCCCCATGCTCGGCCAGGCGCTCACGGCAGAAGCTGACCACCAGGATGGAATTGGCGGTGGCCACGCCCATGCACAGGATGGCGCCGGTCAATGCCGGTACCGACAGCGAGGTGTGGGTGAGGAACAGCATCCAGACCACGCCCGCAAGCCCGGCTGGCAGCGCGGTGATGATGACGAACGGGTCGGTCCAGGACTGGAAGTTGATGACGATCAGCAGGTAGATCAGCACGATCGCCGCCAGCAGGCCATAGCCCAGGCCATTGAAGGCCACATGCAGCGCATCGATCTGGCCGTGCAGGCCCACCTCGGTGCCGCGCGGACGCTGGCCTGCCATGCCGTCGATGACCCTCTGCACATCGGCAGCCACCGCACCCAGATCACGGCCCTGCACGCTGGCATACACATCCAGGGTGGGCTGCACGTTGTAGTGGGTCACCACCGCCGAACTGGAACCGCGCTGGATGTCGGCCAGGCCGCCCAGCACCTGCGGCACGCCACTGCTGCCGGTCACTGGCAAGGCGCTCAGGGCGGCCAGGCTGTCCATGCGGTACTGCGGGGTGGCCGCAACCACGCCATAGGAAATGCCGTTCTTCGGGCTCAGCCAGAAGGTGGGTGCCACCTGGCCACTGCCGGCCAGCGAGGCCACCATGCTGTTGGTGACGTCACGTTCGGTGATGCCCAGACCGTTGGCGCGCAGGCGGTCCACGTCCACCTTCAAGGTCGGGTAGCCATCCGGCTGCTGCAGGCGCAGATCGACCAGGCCTGGCACGTGGCGCAGGCGGCGGATCAGTTCCTGCGCGTAGGCGCGGTTGCCGGCGGCGTTCGGCCCGGCAATGCGCACGTCCATCGGCGCAGGCGAACCGAAATTGAGGATCTGGCTGCTGGTATCGGCCGGCAGGAAGGCGAAGCTGCTGCCCGGGAACGCGGCCGGAAGCACTTCGCGCAGGCGCCGCGCGTACTCGGCCGCATCACCGTGCCCGGGCTTCAGCGAAATCTGGATGTCGCCGTCCTGCGGACCGATGGTGCCGCTGGCGCTGTAGGCCATGTTGATGCCGGTCATCGGCAGGCCCAGGTTGTCGACGATGGCATCGATCTCCGCTGGCGGTACTTCCTGGCGGATGCGCGCCTCGATGCGGTCGAAGGCGGCCGCCGTTTCCTCGATGCGGGTGCCCAGCGGCAGGCGCACGTGCAGCGACAATGCACTGGCCTCGGTGGCCGGGAAGAAGTCCTGGCCCAGCGTTGGCAGCAGCGCGAAGGACACCAGCACGCAGGCCATGAAGCCCAGCATGAAGCGCCGACGGTTGGCCAGGGCCAGGCCGAGCAGCGCGTGGTAGCGGTCACGCGCGGCTGAGAAGCCGGCCTCGAAACGCTGCTGCCAGCGCACCAGCCTGGCCGCCACGCGCGCACGGCGGTGCTGCGGGTGGTCACCCTCGTGGTGGTTGAGAAAGGCATCCTCGGGGTGGTGGCCTGCCCCGCCCTCGACCCGATGCGGACGCAGCAGGTACAGCGCCATGGTCGGCACCAGCGTGCGCGACAGCACGAACGAACTGCCCATGGCGAACATCACCGCCAGCGCCATCGGCCGGAACAGATAACCAGCAATGCCGTCGAGCAGGAACATCGGTACGAACACGATGCAGATGCACAGCAGCGACACGAAGGCAGGGCCAACGATCTGCGCGGCGCCATCGAGGATCGCTTCACGCACGCCCTTGCCCTGTTCCAGGTGCCAGTTGACGTTTTCGATGGTCACCGTTGCATCGTCGACCAGGATGCCCACCGCCAGCGCCAGGCCGCCCAGGGTCATCACATTGAGCGTCTGCCCTGCGGCCGAGAGCAGCGCGATGGCCGACAGCACCGCCAGCGGAATCGACGCAGCGATGATCACCGTCGAACGCCAGCTGCCGAGGAACACCAGGATCATCACACTGGTCAGCAGCGCAGCGATGATGCCTTCGCGGGCGACGCTGCTGATGGATTCACGCACGAAGGTGGAGGCATCACCCAGCAGCGAGATCTTCAGCGACGGCGGCAGGGTTTCGCTGATCTGCGGCAGCATCGCGCGAATGCGGCTGACCAGGGTGAGCGTGGAGGCATCACCGTTCTTCAGCGCAGCCATCAGCACCGAATGGCCACCATTGACGCGCACGATGTTGGTCTGGGGCGGCGAGCCGTCACGCACGTGGGCGACCTGGCCGATGGTCACTACCGCGCCATTGACCGTGCGGATGGGCAGGTCATTGAGCGCCTCGATCTCGCTGGGGCTGTTGTTGAGCAGCACGGTGAACTCGTTGCTGCCCAGCTTGGCCGTACCTACCGGGGTGATCTGGTTCTGTGCGGCCAGCGCATTGCCCACGTCCTGCGCGGACAGCCCCTTGGCCGCCAGTGCCTGCGGGTCGAGGTCAAGGGTGATCTGCCGCTGCTTGCCGCCGTAGGGCGCGGGGATGGCCAGGCCGGGAATGGAGGTGAGCGGCGGGCGGACCGTGTTCAGCGCCAGGTCGCGGATCTGCGATTCGCCAAGCGTCGGGCTGGAGAACGCCATCTGCAGCACCGGCACGGTGGAAGCGCTGTAGTTGAGGATCAGCGGCGGGGTCATGCCGGCCGGCATCTGCTTGACGATGGTCTGCGAGATGGCGGTAATCTGCGCATTGGCGGTACGGATGTCCACGCCCGGCTGGAAGAACACCTTGACCACGCCCATACCGGCCAGCGACTGCGATTCGATGTGCTCGATGTCGTTGACGGTGGTGCTGAGCGCACGTTCATAGGGCGAGATCACCCGTCCGGCCATGGCATCTGGCGACAGGCCGGTGTACTGCCAAACCACGGCGATGACCGGGATGCCGATATCCGGAAACACATCGGTGGGCGTACGCAGGGCGCTGAGCGGGCCGACGATGCAGATGAAAATGGCCATCACCACGAAGGTGTAAGGCTTGTTGAGCGCGGTCCTGACCAAGCCGAGCATGCAGCTCTCCAGCAGTGCGGATGCCCACCGCGGGCAGCGCAGACCGCCAAGTATCAGCGCTGGCGTTTAAAACAAAGCTGTGCCGCGGATGAAACATGTTTCATGAACGGGGTGGGTGTCGGCAGGGCTGCGCCCTGCACTCGCAGAAGCTTCCAAGCCGGAGCAACGTCAGAAGCCAGAGCTGCATTCCGTGGGATGGCGGGGCACTGTGGGTGTGCGGGGACGCCGTAAACCCGTCCATGGGGGCTTGGTCGCCGCATTCATGCGGCTCACACCCCGCAAACCCACAGTGCCCCGCCTTCGACAGTTTCCCGGCGGCTGTTGGTGGGTGCCGACCGTTGGTCGGCACATTTGCTGGATATCGAATGAATTCATCCACGCATGGCGTGGCTCTACTGGGACGCGCGGCTGTTGGTAGGTGTCGACCTTGGTCGACACATCTGTCAGATATCGAATGAATTCATCCTTGCCGACCAACGGTCGGCACCCACCAAAGCAGAGCGCCGTTCTGAAAGATCGCGGAGAACTGTCGAAGGCGGGGTGGGTCCGGTTGAGGGGGTGTGAGCGGCATGGATGCCGCGACCAAGCCCCCATGGACGGGTTTACGGCGTCCCCCTCAACCGGACCCACCCTGCCATCCCACGGATAGCCAGCTTTTGAAGTTGACGTTGCATTGAGCAGTGCAGGGCTGCAAGCCCTGCCCCCCCCTACAGCACCTGCGGCCGGCACAGCAGACTGAAACCGGCACCGCCCAGCCGCGACCCGCCCACCGCCAGCCGAAACCCATGCAGGCCGGCAATGGCTGCCACGATCGACAGCCCCAGTCCGAATCCGCCCCCCTGGCTGGCATCGGCCCGATGGAAGCGCTGGAACACCAGGCAGCGCTCCGCCTCGGGAACGCCGGGGCCGGAATCCTCCACCACGATGCAGGTCGCACCGTCCTGCACCCGCGCCGCCAGCCGTACCCGGCCACCTTCCGGCGCAAAGCGGATCGCGTTGTCCAGCAGGTTGCCGATCGCCTCGAACAACAGGCCGCGATCCCCGACCACGCCCGGCAGCCCGCCCGCCAGTTCCAGCTCCAGCCACTGGCCCTTCTCCTCGGCCAAGGGCGCGTAGAAGGCGTGGATCTCCTGCAGCAGCGCGGCCGGCGCCAGCGCCACGAAGCCGGAGCGACGCTGATGGTTTTCCAGCTCGGATATGCGCAGCAGCGCGCGGAACCGCGCCATCAGCGTATCGGTTTCGTCCAGTACCTGTTCCAGCGCAAGCGCCTGCGGGTCGCCCTCGCCTGCCTGCTGGCGCATGCGGTACAACTGCGCGCGCAGCCGGGTCAGCGGCGTGCGCAGGTCGTGGGCGATGTTGTCGCATACTCCCTTGACCTCGGTCATCAACTGCTCGATGCGGTCGAGCATCGCGTTGACGATCGATGCCAGCATGTCCAGCTCGTCGCGTCGGTTGGACAACGGCAGCCGCTGGCCGAGGTTGCCGGCCACGATCTGCGCACTCGCCCGCTCGATGGCCTGGATGCGGCGCAGCGGGCGCCGTCGCAGCAGATGCCAGCCGAGCAGGCCCGGCACCAGGGTCAGCGAGACGCCCCACAGCAGCGCGTCGAGAATCAGGTGATTCACCTCGTTCAACGGCCCGCTGTAGCGCACCAGTACCAGGATGCGGCCATCGCGCGTCGGCATCGCCAGGCCGAAGCCACGCTTGCCCTGTGCGTTGGCATCGGTGATCGGCAGGCCCGACACCGGGTGCGCGCTGCCATCAAGCGGCAGCTGCTTCGGCAGCGTTTTCATCATCCCGCCAAGCGACTGCCCCTGGGGCGTGAACAAGCCGTACGCATCAATGCCATGCAGGTCGTAACGGCGGTTCTCGCGCAGCGCTTCGGTCAGCGCATCACCGCTGAAATGTTCGAAGAGGTGGGCACGCTGCAGCACCGCCGACTGCGCCAGCTCGTCCAGGTACAGCGATACGCGCCAGTACAGCACGCCCAGCAGCACGCACGACCACGCCACGAACAGCAGGCTGTACAGGCCCAGCAGACGGCTGCTGGACGAACGCCAGCCGTCAGACAGGTTCGCTGAGGACATAGCCGCTGCCGCGTACGGTACGGATCAGCGACGGCAGGTCGGCCTGGTCGAGCTTGCGCCGCAGCCGGCCGATATGCACGTCGATCAGGTTGGTGCCGGGATCGAAGTGGTAGCCCCACACTTCCTCGAACAGCATCATCCGGGTCAGCACCTGCCCGGCATTGCGCATCAGGTACTCCAGCAGCTTGAACTCGGTCGGCAGCAGGCTCAGGCTGCGCCCACCGCGATGGGCAGTGCGTGCCAGCAGATCCAGCTGCAGGTCACCCACCCGCAGGACGATGTCGGTGCCGGCCGGCTGCTGGCGGCGGCGCAGCAGCACCTCCACCCGAGCGGCCATCTCATCGGAAGCAAACGGCTTGGTCAGGTAGTCATCACCGCCTGCACGCAGGCCGCGCACCCGCTCGTCCACGTCCGACAGTGCGCTGAGCATCAGCACCGGGGTCTGCACGCCTATCCGGCGCAGGGTAGTGACGATGGCCAGACCATCCAGGCCGGGCAGCATGCGGTCAAGGGTGATGGCGTCGTAGTCGCCACTGGCAGCGTGGACAAGCCCTTCACGGCCATCGGCCACCCAGTCCACCTGCAGGCCATGGTTGCCCAGCTCCGCCACGATTTCCTGGGCGGTGATGGCGTCGTCCTCGATGGTCAATACACGCGACATGGGCACCGCTGAAGTCCAGACTTGCCCATGCTCGCCAAATCGGCCGGTGCGGGCAAATGAAACATGCTTCATGCTGGAGCCCGGTACGCAGCGGTTCAGCCCGGCTCGTTGTCCTCGGCAGGCAGCTCAGCCAGTTCGCCCTGCACCTGCACATTGTTGCGGCCCATGGCTTTGGCCCGGTAACACTGGGCGTCGGCGGCCGCCACCGCCTCGTCCACGGTCATGCCCGCTTCCAGCGGCGCGATGCCGATGCTGGCGCCGATCCGCAGCCGCGCCGTGTCCCAGGGGATGGACAACGCTGCCAGCGTCTGCAGCAGTTCACTGCCGATCCGTGCCGCCCTTCGCGGCCCGCAGCCCGGCAGGATGACCGCGAATTCATCGCCGCCCAGCCGCGCCACGATGTCCGAATCGCGCACGCCATGGCGCAGCACGCTGGCCGCCGCCCACAGCACCGCATCACCGGCCAGGTGGCCCCATGTATCGTTGACCAGCTTGAAGCGGTCCAGATCGATGAACATCAGCGAGGCGGCCTGGCCGGTGCGTTCGACGCGGGTGATCGCCTGCTGCAGGTGCGCCTCGAACCCCCGGCGGTTGCTCAGCTCGGTGAGCGGGTCGATCTCGGCCAGGTGGCGTGCCTCACGCTGGCGCGCACGCTGCTGGGTGTCGTCGCGCAGCACCCACACCGCTCCGCGTACCTGGTCATGATCATCGCGCAGCCAGGCGCGCGTAAGATCCACCGGAACCGTGGCCCCCCCCATGCGCATCAGCAGGTCGGCATGCAGATCCACCGCGTTGCTGTCCGGGTCCAGCAACACACCCACGTCCAGCACCGAACCGGGCGCGTATTCGGTGGTCAGCGACAGCACGTCCTGCACGTTGTGGCCGGCCAGGGTCAGCGCGCCATCGCCGGCCAGCATGCGCACGGCGGCCGCATTGGCGTATTCGATGCGCCCTTGCAGGGTGACACTCAACACCAGGTCGGCCACCGCATCCAGGGTAATGCGGCTGCGCTGCTCGCTCTCGTACAGCCGTTGTTCGCTGCTGCGCTGGGCGGTCACGTCCTGGATCTGGGACACGAAATGCAGTGGCTCGCCGCGCTCGTTGCGCACCAGCGATACCGACAGGCGTGCCCAGATGACGTTGCCGTCACGGCCCAGATAGCGCTTTTCCAGATAGTAATGGACACGCCGGCCTGCCAGCAGGTCCTGTACCAGTTCCAGGTCGGCCTGCAGGTCGGCTGGATGGGTCAGCCGCTGGAAATCGACCTGCAGCAGTTCCTCGCGCGGATAGCCCAGGATGCGGCACAGCGCATCGTTGACGTCCAGCCAGCGCCCTTCCAGCGAGACCAGGGCCATGCCCAGCGCCGCCGAGGTGAACGCCCCGGCAAACTTCTCCGCCGCCAGCCGCGCGTCCGCGCGTGCCTGCTGCATTTCGGTGAGGTCGATGGCCATGCCCACGTAGCCGATGCGCTGGCCGTCGGCACCGTCCATGCGGCTGATCGACAGCCGCACCTGGCGACGCTGGCCATCCTTGCGCAGGAAGGTCCACTGCCGCGAGAACGTGCGGCCCTGCGCCTGGGCGGTGAGCGCCTGGAAGACGCTGGGCACCTGCCCATCTGTACCGACCAACGGCGCCAGGTACGCGGCCATCTCGTCAGGGTCGTGGAAGAGGCCCGGATTGGCACAGCCCACCACGTCGCCTGCGGCATAGCCCAGAAGACGCTCGGCACCGGTGTTGAACAGCGTGATCGTTCCGGCAGGGTCAGTGGCGATCACCGCCACCTCATCGGACGCGTCGACCACGGCCTGCAGGCGTTGCCGCATGTCCGCCGCGTCCTGCCGCGCCTGCTGCAAATCGGTGACGTCGTCGTGGGCGCCGGCCATCCACAGCGGGCGACCCTGCCCATCCCATTCGAATACGCGCCCGCGGTCGTGGATCCAGATCCAGCGGCCATCCTTGTGACGCATGCGCAGCAGGCATGCGTAATGATCGCTCTGCCCCTGGAAATGCACGTCCAGTGCGGCGTCGGAACGGACCAGGTCCTCGGGATGGACCAGCCGGATGAACGTTTCCTGGCACACCGGCTCCAGTTCATCCAGGCGGTAGCCGACGATCTCCGCCCAGCGCGCATTGACGCGCATCTGGCCGGTCTGCACGTTCCACTCCCAGGTGCCTACGGCCGTGCCGTCGATGATCATCGCCAGCCGGCGGCGGTCTTCGGCCAACTCCAGCACGCGACGCTCGAGCAGGATGGACGCGTTGTTGCCCGTACCGCCCATCAGCCCCCCATCCCGTGCGCGTGCGCCGGCCGCAGCACGAAGCTGCAACCTTCATGGATGCTGGCGGGAACGATTGGCGCCATGGCCCTCCCCCGGCGACGACGGGACAGCCCGATGGCCGACCCTTGGCCGCAAGTGTGCGCATTGCCGGGGAGACTCGACAAGTCCCCCCACCCAGGCCAGCGCCTGGATGGGCGCAGACCTCAGCTGCGCTTGGCGCGGGCGAAGGCCTCAGCCAGGGCGTTGCTGGCCGGTGCCGCCGACTGCGGCGGACGGCCCCCAGGGCCCTGCGAGCGTCCCTGGCCCCGGTTCTGGCCACCGGCATCGCGCCGTGGCCCCTGGCCCTGGCCGCGCTCCCCGCGTTGGCCCGGGCGGCTGGTGGCCTGGCCCGGAGTATCGTCCAGGCGCCGGGTCAGCGCGATGCGCTTGCGCGCCACGTCCACTTCCAGCACCTTCACCTTGACGATGTCGCCGGCCTTGACCACGTCACGCGGGTCCTTGACGAAGGTATCGGACAGCGCCGAGATGTGGATGAGTCCGTCCTGGTGCACGCCAATGTCGACAAAAGCACCGAAGGCGGCCACGTTGCTGACCACGCCTTCCAGCACCATGCCCTCGCGCAGGTCCTTGATGTCTTCGACGCCTTCGGCGAAACGGGCGGCCTTGAACTCCGGACGCGGATCGCGGCCCGGCTTTTCCAGTTCCTTCAGGATGTCGCGCACGGTCGGCACGCCGAAGGTGTCATCGGTGAACTGCTCGGCCTTCAGGCCCCGCAGGAAACTGCCGTCGCCGATCAGCGCCTTGATCGGACGCGCCGTGCTGGCAACGATGCGTTCGACCACCGGATAGGCTTCCGGGTGCACGGCCGAGGCATCCAGCGGCTGCTCGCCATCAGCGATGCGCAGGAAGCCGGCGCATTGCTCGAAGGTCTTCTCGCCCAGGCGCGCCACCTTCAGCAGGTCCTTGCGACGCTTGAACGGGCCGTTGTCATCACGGTGGCGCACGATGTTCTCGGCGACCGTGGACGACAGGCCGGACACGCGCGACAGCAGCGCCGCCGACGCTGTATTGACGTACACGCCAACGGCGTTCACGCAGTCCTCCACGCGCGCGTCCAGTGCACGCGCGAGGCGGTACTGGTCCACGTCATGCTGGTACTGGCCCACGCCGATGGCCTTCGGTTCGATCTTCACCAGCTCGGCCAGCGGGTCCTGCAGGCGGCGGGCAATCGACACTGCGCCACGCAGCGACACGTCCAGACCGGGGAATTCCTTCGCTGCCAATTCAGACGCCGAATACACCGACGCACCGGCTTCGCTGACGACGACCTTCTGCAGCTTCGGGTTGCCGGCGATCTTGATCGCCTCACCGGCCAGCTTGTCGGTCTCACGGCTGGCGGTGCCATTGCCGATCGCAATCAGTTCCACGTTGTGTTTCGCGCACAGTTGCCTGATCGTCTGCAGCGACTGATCCCACTGCCGGCGCGGCTCATGCGGATAGATGGTGTCGGTCGCGACCAGCTTGCCGGTGGCATCGACCACGGCGATCTTGCAGCCGGTGCGGATGCCCGGGTCCAGGCCGAGCACGGTCTTCGGGCCGGCGGGTGCCGCCAACAGCAGGTCCTTCAGGTTGTCACCGAACACCGCGATGGCTTCGGCTTCGGCCTTTTCGCGGGCCTGGTTGAACAGGTCCAGCAGCAGATGGGTGTGCAGCTTGGCGCGCCAGGTCAGGCGGCAGGCGTCCAGCAACCAGCGGTCGGCGGCACGCCCCTGGTCGGCGATGCCGGCCTTGCGCGCCACGCGCCCCTCGGCGTACTGGTGGCCAGCCTCGGCATCGCTGCCCGGGTCCAGCTCCAGCAACAGGATCTCCTCGCGGCGCGCACGGAACAGCGCCAGCAGCCGGTGCGAGGGAATCTTCGCCAACGCTTCTGCGTGCTCGAAATAGTCGCGGTACTTTGCGCCTTCGGTTTCCTTGCCCTCGGCGACGCGGGCACGGATCACCCCGGTCTCGCCCAGCCAGGTACGCAGTTCACCGACCAGCGCGGCATCTTCGCCCCAGCGCTCCATCAGGATCGCGCGCGCGCCCTCCAGCGCGGCCTTGGTATCGGCCACACCCTTGCCGGTGTCGACGAACGTGGCGGCAAACACCTGCGGGTCCTGCGTCGGGTCGGCCAGCAGGCCGTCGGCCAACGGCTCAAGGCCCGCTTCCCGGGCGATCTGCGCGCGGGTGCGACGCTTGGGCTTGTACGGCAGGTACAGATCTTCCAGGCGGCTCTTGGTATCGGCGGCGAGGATGTCGTTGCGCAGTTCGTCGCTCAGCTTGCCCTGCTCGCCGATGCTGGCCAGCACCGCGGCGCGGCGGTCTTCCAGCTCGCGCAGGTAGGTCAGGCGCACTTCCAGGTTGCGCAGCTGGGTGTCGTCCAGGCCACCGGTGACTTCCTTGCGGTAGCGGGCGATGAACGGAACGCTGGCGCCCTCGTCGAGCAGGCCGACGGCGGCACGTACCTGGGCGGACTGGGCACCGATCTCGTCGGCGATGGTCTGGGCGATCTGCTGGACGAGCGCGCTCTGGGTGTTCTTGGCGTCGTGCATTGCTTCAGGTCTGGGCCGCATCACGGGAAGGGCCCATTTTTGCAACCTATGACCGAGCCGGACAAGGCGTTGACAGTGGGCGGGATTCAGCCTCCGACGGCCGGACTGGACGCCGGCATCCTGGCGAAGGGGGCTGGGATGCCGGCGTGGGCGCGCGATGGTGGGCGCGCCCTGCCGCGTGCTACGGGGTCAACGGTAGTGGCGTGCGGCGCGCTGCAGGACGATATCGTCACGCAGGCTGTCCAGGGCCATCAGCCGGACCTTGCCGACACCCTGCAGTTCCATGAACCGCTCGGTGTAGAACTCCGGCCCCAGCGCGGTGTCGGCGCGGGATCTGCTGAAGCCGTAGGGCACCACGCCCTTCTCGCCATCCTTGCTACCACCGACATAAAGAACGATTGCCATGTGATGTCTATGGCGGACGATGCCGCCGACGCCGAAGGTGCCCCAGTCGCCCTTCCATCCATAAC